>JABAYY010000028.1 GCA_018608765.1 Flavobacteriaceae bacterium | reverse complement strand
AGAACTTACTGGTAAAAAAGCCAGAATTAAAGAAAGAAGACGTTAGTCAGATTTTTATTTTAAACTCTCAAAAAAGCTCTATTTATTTAGAGCTTTTTTTTTGCCTTATTTTTATTCCAAAATGACTCCTAAATTTTAAAACTAACAATATTATATTTATCGCTGATTTTTCGAATTAAATTGCTCTATAAAATCATTGCAATTTCATATATTTGCACGCCTTAATTCATGTAAGGCAAGACGTATTTTTATTGAAGATAAACTAAACTTTATTCGCCCATTATGGCCAACATCATTTATACTATCACCGACGAAGCACCTGCACTAGCAACGAGGTCATTTTTACCTATTGTTAAATCTTTTGTCGGAAGTTCAGGCATTGAAATCGAAACAAAAGATATTTCGTTAGCAGCTCGAATTCTTTCAACCTTTACTGAGTTTTTATCTGATGACCAACAGGTTGAAGATGCCCTAGCAGAACTTGGTAAATTAGTAACCAAGCCTGAAGCTAACATCATAAAACTTCCTAACATTAGTGCGTCTATACCTCAACTCAAAGCGGCAATCAGCGAATTACAATCCAAAGGATTTGCGATTCCAAACTACCCAGATACCCCGCAAAGTGAGGAAGAAAAATCTATTAAATCGCGTTACGATAAAATCAAAGGAAGTGCAGTTAACCCAGTTTTGAGAGAAGGGAATTCAGACCGCCGTGCGCCGAAAGCTGTAAAAAACTACGCAAAGAAAAACCCACATAGTATGGGACCTTGGACGGCAGAATCAAAAACTCATGTTGCCACAATGGCTGATGGCGATTTTGCTCATAATGAAAAATCAATCACTGTGACAACTGCTACAAAAGTAAGCATTGTTCATACTGACACAAATAATCAAACTACCTCGTTAAAATCAAATATTGCGCTTTTAGAAGGCGAAATTATTGATGCAACAGTGATGAGTGTCAAAGCATTAAAAACGTTTTTAACTGCTGAAATTAAAGATGCTAAGGCCAATGGAGTCTTGTTTTCGCTTCACATGAAAGCAACAATGATGAAAGTCAGTGATCCTATTATTTTTGGACATGCAGTACGTTTGTTTTTTGCAGATGTATTTGAAAAACACCAAACAACTTTCGATGCAATTGGCGTTGATGCTAATAATGGGTATGGAAATATATTAGAAAAAGTCGCTGGATTATCTGCTGAAAAACGTCAGGAAATTGAAACTGACTTTGCAAATGCGATTACCAATGGGCCTGATTTAGCGATGGTCAATTCGGATAAAGGCATTACTAACTTACACGTTCCTAGCGATGTAATCATCGATGCTTCTATGCCAGCCATGATTCGAACGTCAGGGCAAATGTGGAATGCAAAAGGAAACGCACAAGATACCAAGGCGGTTATTCCAGATAGCAGTTATGCTGGAATTTATACGGCTACCATTGATTTTTGTAAAGAACATGGTGCTTTTGACCCCACTACAATGGGAACGGTTCCAAATGTGGGACTTATGGCTCAAAAAGCTGAAGAATATGGCTCGCATGATAAAACTTTTGAAATTCAATCCAATGGTCGTGTCGATGTCATTGATGCGGATGGAAGTATTTTAATTTCGCATCCCGTTGAAGCGGGTGATATCTGGCGTATGTGTCAGGTAAAAGATGCGCCGGTTCAAGACTGGGTGAAGTTAGCCGTTACACGTGCCAAAGCTTCTCAATTACCAGCTATATTCTGGTTAGATGCCAAACGCTCACACGATAGCGAACTCATCAAAAAAGTAAATACTTACCTGAAAGATCACGATACTAACGGACTGGATCTTCAGATTTTAGCCCCTATAGAAGCCACTCATTATACGCTTTCAAGATTGAAACAAGGACTGGATACGATTTCAGTTTCTGGAAATGTTTTGAGAGATTATTTGACAGATTTATTTCCAATTCTTGAAGTTGGAACGAGTGCTAAAATGCTATCGATTGTACCATTGATGAATGGGGGTGGTTTATTTGAAACAGGAGCCGGTGGTTCCGCTCCAAAACACGTAGAACAATTCACGCATGAAAACCACTTACGTTGGGATTCATTAGGAGAGTTTTTGGCCTTAGCCGTTTCTCTAGAGCATTTTAGTCAAGTCAACTCAAACCCAAAAGCAGCAATTCTTGGAGAAGCCTTAGATGCTGCTACAGAAAAGTTTTTGGATGAAAAGAAATCTCCATCGAGGCGTGTAAATGAGCTCGACAACAGAGGTAGTCATTTTTATCTTACTCTGTATTGGGCAGAAGCGTTGGCAGCTCAAACAAAGGACTCCGAATTGAAAGCAGAATTTACATCTGTTGCCTCATCCCTTTTAGAAAATGAAAAAACGATTGTAAATGAGTTAATAAGTATCCAAGGACATGCGATTGAAACTGATGGTTATTACCTTCCAAATTCAGAGAAAACAGACACCGCTATGCGTCCTAGTGCAACACTAAATCAAATCATAGGTTCGTAGAATTCTATCAGAATATTTTGTTAAAAGCACCTCTTTGAGGTGCTTTTTATTTTAAATTTGTCCTCTAAAATTTCAACCAATGAAACGGCTCTTTTTTCTCTTTTTTATAGGACTTAATTTGTTAGGATATTCACAAGAAAAATACACTCTTAGTGGGTCTATTTTTGAAGCAGAAGGACAAGAAACCTTGATTGGTGCCAACATCCTTATTTTAGACCTCAAAACAGGGACTATTTCTAACGAATACGGCTTCTACTCCATCACACTAAACGAAGGGACTTACGAAGTCACAATTAGTACAATTGGTTACTCAACCATAAGAGAAACTATCATACTTGATCGGAATATTTCTCGAAATTTTACACTGACAGATTCTGTAGAAGCTTTGGACGAAATTGTAATTGAAACGGATATTGAAGCTATTGACATCAAAACACCTCAAATGAGTGTGAATTCGTTAACTGCTTCCACTATCAAACAAATACCAGTGGTCTTTGGCGAAGCGGATGTCATAAAAGCGATCACGCTATTACCTGGGGTTTCTAGTGGTGGTGAAGGCGCTGCAGGGTTCAATGTTCGTGGGGGTGCGGTTGACCAAAATTTAATATTATTGGATGAAGCAACGATTTTTAACTCCTCACATTTATTTGGATTATTTTCTGTTTTTAATCCTGATGCGATTAAAAATTTAAAATTATATAAGGGAGGAATTCCTGCCAAGTACGGCGGACGCGTTGCCTCTGTTTTAGATATCTATCAAAAAGAGGGGAATAAAAATAAATTTCAAGCAAACGGAGGGGTTGGAATTGTCGCAAGTCGCCTGCTCCTTGAAGGTCCCTTAAATAAGGGTTCGGGTTCATTTTTATTGGGTGGTCGTGCCACATATGCACATTTATTTTTACCGTTGTTTGACATTGACAATATTGCGTATTTCTATGATTTGAATACCAAGATAAGTTATAAATTGAATCCAAAAAACAACATATACCTCTCTGGATATTTTGGAAGAGATGTGTTTAGTATATCAGATAGTTTTGAAAACACTTATGGCAATACCGTTGTAAATTTTAGATGGAATCATTTATTTTCGGAACAACTGTTTTCTAATTTATCACTTATTTACTCCGACTATTATTATGGATTGAATTTGAATTTTGTAGGCTTCGAATGGAATTCAGGAATTCAAAATATGAATATCAAATACGATTTTAAACAATACATTAATGACCGCTATAAACTAGAGTATGGGCTTCACAGTACTTATTATAGCTTCAATCCGGGAGTTATAAGTCCTAATGGTCCAGACTCAGGTATTAATAGAAAAGCACTTACCAACAAATTTGCATTTGAAAATGCTGTTTATATCGATGTAAACCAGCAACTCACAGAGCGTTTGGCACTAAGCTACGGTGTACGACTGAGCTCATTTTTACGATTGGGGCAAGACCAACTAAATGTATATGAAAATGACAAAGCCGTTGGGTTTAATTCTGACTTACAACTTTACGAGAAAATAGATCCTATTGGATCTGAAAGTGGTAGTCAAGGAAAAGTGGAAAAATCTTTTATGAATTTAGAACCTCGTTTGGCACTCTCCTACCAACTTAATGACGATACTTCCCTTAAGGCTAGCTACAACCGAATGACGCAGTATTTACATTTGTTATCCAATACCAGTTCTCCAGCTCCCTTGGATGTATGGACGCCAAGTGGGAAATTTATCCAGCCACAAATCCTGGATCAAATAGCTGTTGGATATTTTAAAAATTATGAGGTCTATTCGTTAGAAGTAGAAAGTTTTTATAAAACCATTAAAAACCGAATCGATTATATTGATGGTGCTAATTTAATTGCCAACAATGCTATTGAACAAGTATTGCTTAATGGTCGTTCAAGAGCATATGGATTGGAGCTTTTGTTCCGCAAAAACAAAGGCCGTTTTAAAGGATGGTTTGCTTACACGCTTTCAAAATCTGAACAACAAACAGAGGGACAAAACGCTTCTGAGCCGGGTATCAATAACGGAAATTGGTATAACACTCCCTATGATAAAACACACGACATATCTATCACATCTACCTATGATTTGACTGAAAAATGGAGATTGAGTGCTAATTTTATATTTCAGACTGGACAACCAACGACCTACCCTAATGGGCAATACAATTATAATGGCTTGGTCGTTCCAACATTTGAAGCTCGAAACTCTAGTCGTTTAGATGCCTACCATCGTTTTGATATTTCTGGGACTTACACCCCCAAACCAAACAAACAAAAAGGATGGCAAAGCGAATGGGTTTTTAGTATTTACAACCTGTATAATCGTAAAAATACCCAATCGTTAAATTTTAGAGAGAATGAAGTGACCGGTCAAAATGAAGCGGTCAAATTATCCCTTTTTGGCGCCGTGGGAGCCATTTCTTATAACTTTAAATTCTAGTGCTATGAAACACCTAAAACAACTCATACTATTGATTGGTCTTGGATTCCTGAATACCGCATGCGAAGAAGTCGTTCAACTGGATCTACCTACAGAAACACCTCGCCTTGCCATTGATGCCTCACTACTAATGACGCCCAATGAAACTTTAACTCAAGTAGTAAAGCTGAGTTTATCTGGTAGTTTTTACCAAGAGGAAAATCCTGTTGTATCTAATGCTAGCGTACAATTGATGGATCTCACAAACAACCAAACACTTAATTTTGTGTACGATGCGACTCTAGAAGATTATAGAATGGACTTTACTCCGAGTTTTGACACAGATTACAAGCTACGCGTGGTATATGAAAATGAAACCTATGATTCGTCGATAGAGCAACTGATGCATGCCGTGCCCATTGAAAACTTAGAACAAGGAGATAATACACTTTTTGAAGGTAATGAAAAAGAGGTTTTAATTTCCTATACCGACAGTGCTGAACGCGATGATTTTTATTTATTTGATTTTGGTAATCAAAAGTATTTAGCAACCAAAGATGAATTCTACCAAGGAAATTTGTTTACCTTTTCGCATTTCTATGAAGATTTAGAAGCGGGGGATGTCGCACTTGTAAAAATCATGGGGATTGACGAACGTCATTTTAATTTTATGACTATTTTGATTGACCAAACTGAAGATGGTGGAAATCCTTTTAGCACCACTCCTTCCACAGTACGCGGCAACCTTTCAAACCTAAGCAATCCAGAGCATTATCCAATGGGGTATTTTAGACTTTCTGAAACTTATAGTGCGAGTTTAATTTTGGAATAGTACAAAAGTGTTTCAAAAATTCTATTTTTGTGTATGACTTTCACAAAAACCACCGAACAGGATTCGCATTATAACCATCTTGAAAAAATGTCTATTAAGGATGTTTTAAACGTAATCAATCAAGAAGATCAGAGTGTTCCGTCTGCGGTAGCCACAGTGGTTCCACAAATTGAAGCTTTAGTAGCACAGATTGTTAAAAACCTTCAAAAAGGCGGACGTCTGTTTTATTTAGGAGCAGGTACGAGTGGACGCCTCGGGATTTTAGATGCTTCTGAGTGCCCTCCTACTTTTGGCGTGCCACATGAAATGGTGATTGGACTCATTGCTGGTGGTGACAGTGCCATCCGTACGGCGGTTGAATTTGCCGAAGATGATACCCAACAAGGCTGGAGAGATTTACAAACATATAGCGTTTCCACAAACGATGTTGTGGTTGGGATAGCTGCTTCTGGCACAACGCCCTATGTAATTGGGGCACTAAAAGCGTGTCAGCAAGCAAATATTACAACGGGGTGCATTACGTGCAACCAAGGCAGTCCCTTAGCCCAAGTGTCGGATTACCCAATTGAAGTCGTTGTGGGTCCAGAAGTACTCACAGGCAGTTCGCGCATGAAAGCTGGAACCGCACAAAAACTGGTATTGAATATGATCACTACCACCACAATGGTTCAGCTTGGAAAGGTAAAAGGCAATAAAATGGTGGACATGCAACTAAACAATGATAAACTGGTAGCCCGTGGCGTCAAAATGTTAATGGACCAATTGAATATTTCTAAAGAGGAGGCACAACGCTTGTTAGACACTCATAAAAATATACGTAACGCACTAAAAAACTATACAGATGGAAACACCTAGAACCAATAGAAACCTATTAGTCGATGGACTCAAAACAATGGGGATCACCCTGTTTTTAGCATTTTTAGGACCGTTCATTCTGCATGCGGGACTTTCCAATCCCGAAAAACCACTTTTTATCCCTTTGGTGATTGCAGGGGTTCTGATTTGTGGGACCGCAATTTTCTTTGGTTTTAAAGGTATCCGTACTATTATGGACAGCCTTTTTGGGCGAAAATAATTTTTTTTTATTATATTTATAACGGACTTAGACCTCAAATCTAATTCTTCAAAACCTATAAAAACCTGATATACTATTTTAGATTTTATTACAAAAGATAGCTATGAATAAAACTATTACTTTTTTGAGTAATTTAAATAATTTTGGATGACTAGTGAATCATTAATGTTAGAAATAAAATTAAAAAAAGTAGAATATAAAAAATCAAATATGTAACTTTATTGAAGGATACATTTTTTCCATGCAATTGAAATCAATAATTTTGGATATCATTACCCAATAGTAACATAAAAAAACACAGAATAGAATGATCTTATTTATAAAAGGGAGGCTTAAAAGTTTTAAATATGCGTTCAAAGGTTCGTATTTATTATTAAAAACGGAACATAGTATTATGGCTCAAACCATCATCTTCTCTTTAACAATTTTGGTTGGGTTTCTAGTTGGTATTTCTAAGCAAGACTGGATCAACCAAACGCTTGCTATGGGCTTGGTTTTAGGGATAGAGGGCATGAATACAGCCGTTGAAAAATTAGCTGATTTTGTACACAAAGAAAATCACCCTAAAATAGGATTTATTAAAGATATTTCAGCAGGTGCAGTGACCTTTGCAGCCTTTACATTCATAATAATTTTAGCAATAACCTATCTCCCCCATATCATAAACCGAACCTAACACATGAAAAAAAACTGCCGCTTATCTACCTACAAAAACCTAATTTTACAATTCATCCTTATTTCTTTCAAAGTCCGATGTGTATTCTATGGATGGTCCTTCTCCGAAATTGACTTTTCTATATTCAATTTTCTGCGAACTCTGATGACAGTGCATAAATACCGGGTCGTGTGAAAAGAGCTCTTAAAGAGCGTAATAAACGTGTATCAAAAGAAATAACGTTGGCATCTAAATCAAATATTAAAAACTTAAATGGTTTTTGAAATTCTTTGAATTGTTGTCCACAGTTAGGACAGTAATGTCCTTTGAAACGCATATCACAATTTTGACAATTAACGGATTTTCCGGTTTTTACAACTGACTTACTCATTGGTAGTATTAATTAGTTATCACGATCTTCAAAATTCTCAGACTTTTTAATATTAATTCTTCTCAGGAAGAGATAGATCAAAATAACAAAACAAGCCCCGAAAAATAGACCTTCAAAACTTAAAATAGATAAATCTTCCATATTAAGACAATTTGACTGCAGTTCCGTAAGCTAAAATTTCTTAAGCCCCTTGCATAACCATGGAGGTCGTAAGGCGGACGTTTACTATAGCATCAGCTCCTAATTGCTCAGCATCAGTGACCATTCTCTGCATAGCCTGCTCACGAGACTGTGCCTGCAATTTGGTATATTCTTCAATTTCGCCACCAATGATGTTTTTGAGACCTGCAAATATATCTCTACCAATGCTACGTGCTCTAACAGTACTTCCTCTAGCAATGCCGAGTATTTTAGTTGTTTTTTTTTTTGGGAATGTGTTCTGTTGTTGAAATAATCATAGTGATTTAGATTTGGTTTAAGGCATCACTAAATTAAGAAAAAAATTACAATCAGCAATACACAGCTAATTCAAATCAACAAATTAAAGCGTTTGTAAAAGTATCTACTCCTTACAACTTTCAATAAAACAAAAAATCCCTAACATTTCTGTTAGGGATTCTCAAAAAAGGCGGTGAC
>JABAYY010000068.1 GCA_018608765.1 Flavobacteriaceae bacterium | reverse complement strand
TCAATCTTAACCACGGCATTTAACGTGTCAATATTTTCTCTTGTAATATTCATTGTAATGAAATAAAAATTGGGTGGCAAAAATACAATATTTTTAACGCCTTACAAACATTTTTAAACTTATGTCTATCAAGTGATAAACGCACAAACAGAATCGAAGAATTCCACGGGGTTTTCGGCATGCAACCAATGGCCTGCATTTGAAATTGTTTTGATGGCTGCGCTTGGAAATTGATGTTTTATAAGTGGTTCATCTTGCGTGGAAATATATTCTGATTTATCCCCTCTTAGAAATAGTGTTTCCTTTTGAAATTTTAATGTTGACGGTAAGGATTCTCCAACTTCAGAAACATGAGTTTTAAGTGTTTCTAAATTTATTCGAAGCCCTAAAACTTCTGAAGAGACTCTATAAATATTTTTCAATAAGAATTGGCGCGTCCCAACTTCATGAACATATTTGGAGAGCTGAATTTCTGCTTCTTTCCTTGACTTTATTACTTCAAAATCCAATGAAGATAAGCCTTCTAAAATAGCGTCGTGGTGGACTGGATAAAATCGAGGTGAAATATCTGCTACAATTAATTTTGAAACAGTTTCTGGATAAAGCGCTGCAAAAAGCATGGCTGTTTTTCCGCCCATTGAGTGCCCCAAAAGAACGATATCTTCTAAGTTACGAGAACTGCAATAGACTTTTAAATCTTCGGCTAATACCTCATAGTTAAATTCTGAGTTGTGAAAACTGCGTCCATGGTTTCGTTGATCTACGAGATGAACTTGAAAGCCTAAACCTGAAAATTGCTTTGCAAGTGTTTTCCAATTATCGCCCATTCCCAAAAATCCGTGTAGAATTATGAGCGGATCGCCCTCTCCTATAATATTGGAATGTAGTTCCATTATTTTAATTTATTCAAATACATGTTAATAACGTTGTCAACCCCTAAATACAAGCTCTCTGAAATAAGTGCATGCCCAATAGAAACTTCTAGAAGTCCAGGAGAATTTTCTTTAAAGAATTGAATATTATCAAGTGACAAGTCATGGCCTGCATTCAGTCCTAATCCTAGTTGCAAAGCATGTTCTGCACATGCTGTATAAGGCAACATCGCCTCTTTATTTCCGAGTGAGAATTGATGTGCAAACGCTTCGGTGTATAACTCAATGCGGTCTGCTCCTATTGCCTTCGCGCCTTCCACTTGTTTGAGCGTTGGGTCTAAAAACACCGAGGTTCTAATGTCATTTTGTTTAAATTCTTGAATGATTTCGGTCAAAAACTCTTTGTGCTTGAGGGTATCCCACCCTGCATTGGAGGTGATTGCATCTTCTGCATCGGGAACCAAAGTTACTTGCGTTGGCTTGATTTTAAGGACCATATCAATAAAGTCTGGAATGGGGTTTCCTTCAATATTGTATTCGGTATAAACGACAGGTTTTAAATCGTAGGCGTCCTGATAACGAATGTGACGTTGGTCTGGACGGGGATGAATTGTGACTCCTTGAGCTCCAAATTCTTGTACATCTTTGGCAAACTGAACAACATTGGGAGTATTGCCTCCTCTAGAATTTCGTAGAGTTGCAATCTTATTGATATTTACGCTTAACTTGGTCATTAAAAATTAAATTTGGAACAAAAATACAAAGTACTTAACGCTTAAAGTATATAATTTTTGATTAATTTGCATCTGAATAAAATGAACCTATGCCTTTAAATCAATTTATAATAAACGATCTAAATCCTTCAAGTCCAGAAACACTTGTTGAGGAGTTACAGACTGTTTTTAAACAATTAACCTATTCACATATTCCTATTTTGAAAGAACAGGTCTATCTGGGTTGTTTGTCAGAAACAGATGTGTATTGTTTTGAACCCAAACAAGCCGTTTCAGAAGTACTCTATGCTATTGAAGGTTTTTTTGTGCGAGATTCATCCACATGGCTAGATATTTTGGAAGCATTTGCTCAAAACAACTGCAATATCATGCCTGTTTTAGATGCTGAAAATAATTATGTTGGCTATTATCAATTAATTGATATTATTTCATTGTTTAATAGAACTCCATTCTTTTCAGAACCAGGCGGGATTATTGTAATTGAAAAAGGTCAAAATGATTTTTCATTTAGTGAAATTAGTCAAATTGTAGAGTCCAACAATGCCAAATTATTAGGTGCTTTTATTTCAAAAACCGAAAATGATTTAACTCAAATTACGCTTAAAATTGGAAATGCGGGCTTGAGTACTATTTTACAAGAGTTTAGACGCTACGGATATACTATTATTTCGGGGCACGAAGACGATACTTTTTTACGAACGCTCAAAGAACGATCGGCATATTTAGATACCTATTTAAATCTTTAAGCGATAAAACCAATTCAAATGAAAATAGCTGTTTATGGCCCCCTTTATAATGAGCGCTCAAAAAGCACGATTCAAACTCTTATTGCCTATTTAAAAAAACGAGATGCCATTGTTGTTTTTGAAAAAACCTTTTACACATCTATTGTATCAGATTCTGATATTGATATTAACACCTATTTTTCTGATACTTTTGAAGTTTTAGATGCCTCCTTTGATCTATTAATCAGTATTGGTGGCGATGGAACTATTTTAAGAGCCATTACATTTGTAAAAGATTTAAAAATTCCAATTGTAGGAATCAATACGGGGCGTTTAGGGTTTTTGGCAACCATTCCTATGAATACCATTCATGAAGCGATGGATGAAATTTTTGAAGGGAATTATAGAATTTCCAAACGCAGTTTATTAACCATTGAAGTGGACGCCAAAGACACGTCTTTTAATTTGGACTTTGCATTGAACGAAATTGCTGTGAGTCGAAAAAATACAACTTCCATGATTTCAGTTGAAACATGGTTAGACAACGAATATTTGACATCTTATTGGGCCGATGGCTTGATTGTTTCTACACCTACTGGTTCTACAGGTTACTCGCTAAGTTGTGGTGGACCTGTCATAATTCCAGAATCGGACAGTTTGGTATTGACTCCTATCGCACCTCATAACCTTAATGCTCGACCGCTAGTGATTTCGAGTGATAAGGTTATTAAACTGAAAGTCAGTGGACGTGAAAATCAGCACCTAGTTTCATTAGATTCAAGAATTAATACCTTAGAAAATAACACCACAATCACCATTCAAAAAGCGCCGTTTTGCATCCATATGATTGAACTAACAGAAGATGGGTTTTTAGAAACTCTTCGGAAAAAACTATTATGGGGAGCAGATCCACGGAATTAAGCAATATATCTTTAGAAATCAAGTTTAATGATTAGTGAGAAAACAAATCACCTGTTCCATCTCGAAATTATTATATTTGCATTCTTAAAATTACCATGAAAACAATTTCATTCCTCATATGTTTCCTTTTTATTTCGAGTTTGAGTTTTTCTCAGACCTATGAAATTGGTGGATTTTTGGGTGGCAGTAATTTTATTGGAGATGTAGGCTCAACTCAATTCGTCAATCCAAACAAACTTGCTTTTGGCGGCCTTTTTAAATGGAATAGAAGCCCAAGACACTCTTTTAGAGCAAGTTTGACATATAGCACGCTTTCCGCCGATGATGCGTTATCAAGTGATCCCCGAAGAAACTTACGAGCTTACAGTTTTAATGCCGATATTTTAGAAGCATCTGTTGGCATAGAGTTTAATTTTTTTGATTTTGATTTACACGCAGCAACGCCTATGTCTACTCCTTATATTTACACAGGAATCAGTATGGCCAATCATCCAAATTTTTATTTCACAAATATTGATTTTGTTTCAGAGAAAACTAGAAGCAATGCCTACGGAATTCCGATCACACTTGGTTTCAAGACAACTTTAACCCGTTACATTATACTTGCTTTAGAAGTTGGAGCACGTTATACGTTTTCTGATGAGTTAGATGGAAGTGAGCCTGACACAGAGGAATTAAAAAAAATTGTGCGTTTTGGGAACTTTAATAATAATGATTGGTATGTATTTAGCGGTTTTACATTAACTTACACATTTGGTAGAAAACCTTGTTATTGTAACTTTTAATATGAGTCTAAAATCTAACATACATCCTGAAAACCTTCCGAAGCACATTGCCATTATCATGGACGGTAATGGACGTTGGGCAAAAGAAAAAGGCTTTCTTAGAGTCTTTGGGCATGAAAACGGAACAAAATCGGTTAGAACCACTGTGGAAAGCTGTGCTGAACTCGGAATACAGAACTTGACATTGTATGCGTTTTCGACTGAAAATTGGAATCGACCAAAATTAGAAGTGAAAACATTGATGCAGCTTTTAATTTCTTCTTTAAAAAAAGAAATGAAGACGATGCAAAAAAACAGCATTCGGCTAAACGCAATAGGAAATATTGAACACCTTCCAGCTAGTGTTCAAAAAGAATTATTGCATGTAATTGATGAAACTAAGAACAACACACAGATGACTTTAACTCTTGCATTGAGCTATGGTTCTAGAGATGAACTCGTAAATGCAACCAGACAAATATGTGATAAAGTTAAAAATAATATAATTTCAGTAGAAAACATTGATGAAACGCTAATTAATCAGCATCTTTACACCCAGAATTTACCAGATGTGGATTTATTGATCCGTACAAGCGGTGAAAAACGCATCAGTAACTTCCTGTTATGGCAGATTGCCTATGCAGAATTATATTTTACTGATGTATATTGGCCAGATTTTACAAATGAAAATTTGTATGAAGCCATTATAAATTATCAAAAAAGAGAAAGACGATTTGGAAAAACAAGTGAACAGCTTCATTAATAAAGCTTTTAGATACAGAAACACACTACTTTGCTTTAGCTTACTATTAAGCAGTTTTGTAACATTCTCACAAGAAACAAAACTAAAAACATCAACTTTTAGCATCGCTGACATTACCGTCACTGGAGATACGTCTTATGGTTCTGAAACCATACTTACCTACTCTGGACTAAAAAAAGGGGAGGCTGTGATTATTCCTGGAGGCGTAAAAATAAGCGCTGCCATTAAAAAATTATGGGATTCTAACTTATTTAGTAGTATTGAAGTGTTTGCAACTAAAACGGAAGGAAGTAATGTTTACTTAGAGGTTGCCTTAAATGATTTGCCAGAGTTGAAAGACGTCAAAATTGTGGGTGTCAAAAAAGGGAAAATTAAAGAGATTATTAAAGAAAATAGCCTTACATCAGGTGTTAAAGTCACTGAAAACCTTATTACAACAACCAAAAATTATCTTGAAAATAAGTATCGAAAACTTGGCTTTTTAAATGCCAAGACTACCGTTACTACGTCCAAGGTTGTGGATTCTGTTAAAAAGTCTAGAGTTGATATGCTTGTACGGATTGATAAAGGACAAAAAATCAAAGTTAGAAATATTGCTTTTGATGGTACTGGAAAACTAAGTGCCAAACAACTTCGTAAAGCAATGAAAAATACGAAGCAGAAAAATGTATTTAGAATCTTAAAACGTTCTAAATATATTGAAGCTGATTACAAAGAAGATTTACAAAGTGTTGTCGATAAGTACAAAGAAAAAGGATACAGAGATGCACGTGTTGTTTCTGACACACTCACCACAAACGACAACAATACAATCAGTTTAAGTATCGGCGTAGAAGAAGGTGAAAAGTATTATTATGGATCCATTAATTTCTTGGGAAATACGATCTACTCAGACGACCAACTAAACCAAGTTTTAAAAATTAGAAAAGGAGATACCTACAATGGTATTGAATTAGAAAAAAGAATCGCAGATAACTCTGACCCTGATGCCTTTGATTTGACAAATCTATACCAGAACAATGGCTATTTATTTTCAACAATTACACCTGTTGAAGTTAGTACTGATGGAAATATCATTGATATGGAAATTCGTGTTACAGAAGGAAAACCGGCTTATTTCAAAAACATCAGTGTTTCTGGAAATGACAAAACAAATGATGCCGTTATTTACAGAGAATTGCGAACGCGACCAGGACAGCTATACAGCAAAAGTAATATTGTAAGAACCATTCGTGAACTTGGTCAGCTTGGCTATTTTGATGCTCAGCAAATCTCACCAGATTTAAAGAATGTAAATCCTACTGACGGAACTTTAGATGTAGAGTATACTGTTGTTGAAAAAGGCGCGAGTCAAATTGAATTACAAGGAGGTTATGGAGGTGGTGGATTCATCGGAACCTTAGGTCTTTCATTTAATAACTTCGCTATAAAAGATATTTTTAATAAAAAAGCTTACAAGCCATTTCCAATGGGTGATGGGCAAAGTTTAGCATTGCGTTTACAAGCCAGTAGATTTTATCAGACCTATAGTTTATCATTTACAGAACCTTGGTTAGGCGGTAAAAAACCTGTTCAATTTTCTTCCTCACTTTCTCAAACAAAACAATTTTTGTACAACCCTGCGACAAGAGATGCGGATAAAGATAGAAGTTTTAACATTACTGGTCTTACCATTGGTGTTGCTAAAAAACTATCCGTTCCAGATGATTACTTTGTATTATCGCAAGCGATAAGTTTCCAATACTATGATTTGAGTAATTATAACACGGGGCTATTTACATTTGGAAACGGAAATTCTAATAATTTAGCTTACACTGTTGGATTGAGTCGAAACAACACTTTTAACGACCCTATATATCCCGAAGGAGGTTCTAGTTTTAGCTTAAGTGCAAAATTCAGTTTCCCATACTCTTTAGTTAATAATGTAGATTACGCTGCTTTGAAAAGAGATAGAGAAGCTCAAAATGATCTGATCCAACAATATGCAACGACAAATCTTCCTGAAACTGGAGAGATTTTGAACGCAGCTTCTGAACGCATTGGAGAGATTGACCAAGAACGCTACAAGTGGTTAGAGTTTTATAAAATTAAATTTAAAGGAGAATGGTATACAAAACTCGCTGGGAAGTTGATTTTAAAACCAACCTTTGAATTCGGATTCCTAGGGGCCTACAACAACGACAGAGGTGTGATTCCTTTTGAACGTTTCTTTCTTGGAGGAGACGGTTTAGGAACGTATAGCCTTGATGGTAGAGAAGCCATTGCGTTAAGAGGGTATCCAAATCAATCGCTCTCAAGTCAAGATGGTGGATCAATTTATAATAAGTTTTCTTTAGAACTTAGACACCCAATTACGCTTGCACAACAAACAAAAATATATGCACTTGCCTTTTTAGAAGGGGGGTCTTCTTATAATAATTTTGATGATTTTGATCCCTTTGCAATAAAACGATCTGCTGGGGTTGGCTTACGTTTATTTATGCCCGCTTTTGGTTTATTGGGAATTGATTTTGGACATGGATTTGACCCATTACCAGGAGAAACTATTAAAAGTGGTTGGCAAACCCACTTTATTATAGGACAACAATTTTAATGTTTGGCACGGTAATTTCTATAAGCAAACAGAATGAATGGAGTTGAGTTGAAATAATTTAAAATTAATTTCGTTAATTTGAAAAACACATATCAAAATCCAATTCCAATAATTTGAAACCATTGTAAGATGAATTTGTTAACTTTAAAATTATTAAAACTGACGCCATTTAAAAAAGCAAGTATTTTGTTCTTTTTATGTCTAATGGGCACATCTATATATGCACAAAGAAGCGTACGAATCGGCTATATTGACACCGAGTATATTCTAGAAAATATCACTGAATATTCCAATACTAGTGCACAATTAGATTCTAAAGTCCAGCAATGGAAAAGCGAAATTGAAAACCGATTAACGGAACTAGAAGATCAAAAAAAACAACTTAACAACGAGCGTATTCTTCTTACGAACGAACTCATTTCTGAACGCGAGGAAGATTTGCAAATCATTGAAAACGAAATTATTGAGTATCAACAAAAGCGTTTTGGCCCAAATGGGGATTTAATGATTCAGAAACAGCAACTCATACAACCAATTCAAGATCAAATTTTTGCAGCGGTTCAAGAAATTGCTGCTACCAAAAAATATGATTTTATATTTGATAAATCTGCCGACGTCGTTATGCTATACTCTGCAGACCGTTATGACATTAGTGAACAGGTATTGCGCACTATAAACAGGTCTTCAAAGAGAACGCAAGTTGACTCTAGAAAGAAACGTAAAGAAGCAGAAGAAGAAGAAACTATCGTTGAAGTAGATAGTACAAAAGATGAGCGTCAAAAATTATTAGACCAACGAAAAGCTGAACGCGAAGCATTGTTAGAAGAAAAGCGACAAAAGAAATTGGACGCTCGTGAAGCAAGAAGAAAAGAAGTGGAAGCTAAAAAACAAAAAGCACTAGAAAAGCGTGCCAATGCAAAATCTAGTAAAACATCTACCACTCCAGAAACCGATACAGAAATTAAAGTTGATAATAAAAAAGCTATAATACCTGAAAGTACTGAAAAAATAGACCCAAGAGAAGCTCGTAAAAAAGAACTTGCAGCAAAAAAACAAAAAGCATTAGAAGCACGTGCTAAAGCTAAAGCTGCAAAAACAACTCCCAAAACAACATCTGTAAAAGGTGCTGAAGTCGTCAATGATAGAGAAGCACGCAAAAAAGCATTGCTAGAAAAGAAAAAACAAGCATTGGCAGAGCGTAAAGCACGACTTGACGCACAGAAGAAAAAAAGAGACAGTATTAGAAACAATAAATAAATTTAAATCATAAACACAATTACAATGAAACACT
>JABAYY010000054.1 GCA_018608765.1 Flavobacteriaceae bacterium | reverse complement strand
AGAAACACCTATTTTTTTTGAAATATCTTCTTGTGTATATCCAGACTTTGTTCGGTATAACTTTAAATTGTTTTTCATGATTTATAGTGTTTGTAAAGTCTGACCTTAAATATTAAATTAAATAAGAGTATTATTAAAAATAAGTTAAACACTAGTACATACATATAGTTAAGATTGTACACTAAAAAGGTGGATATAATTATGAACCCAAAACTAATAAAGAGAGATAAGGATAAACTTTCTAATCTAATTCTTGAAATTAATTCGTCTTCTATTTTTTCTTTACTAAAAGAGTTTGCTAATCCGGAAATAATAATCAATAAAGTAAAAATTTCATCCCCTAAACCATTTTCTATCCACCCAAACCCTGTTCTTTCTGATCCAATCCACTCATATGAAAAAATTGAAAAAACGTTGACAACAAACACATCTTGTATTCTGTCAGTTAACAACAAAAATAATCCGATTGGTATTGATAGATAAAAAATCACACCACTGATTTTTTTAAACTTATTACTAAATAAATAACTCATATTATAATTTTTAAATTTTATCAAATGTAAAGTATTTTTTACATAATGACAAAAAAACTTTACATTTTTTGAATAATTGAAATTAAAGTTATTTAAAAGGGTTAAGAATGTCTCTCTATAGAATGATCTCATAAAGGCTGATCACGACTCTCAAGACAATTTATTAAGTGGCTGATTTTCAATTAAATAAACTTAAAAAAGTATCTATAAAGAGATTATCCAAGGGTGTAATTAATAATATTTGTAGATAAATTTAAGAATTATTAAATTTTTAATGCTTAAATTTGATATTACTATAACCATACGATATTAAACAATCTAAATTTATGAAAACAATTTTAAAGACTTTAGTCTTACTTTTCTGTGTTGCATCTTTTGCACAAACAACAGTGAAAGGAACTGTCAACGATGCCAGTGGATTACCATTACCAGGTGCTAACATTATTGTAGTTGGAACATCAACAGGGGTCGTTACAGACTTTGATGGTAACTTTACTTTAAACGTTAGCCAAAACCCTCCATTCTCAATTCAAGTGAGTAGTGTAGGTTTTGAAACACTTTCACAAGAAATTACAAAGAACAACGAAACATTAGCAATCACTCTTAATGAAGGAAGTTTCCTTGATGAGGTTGTTATTTCTGCGTCTCGAACACCCGAACGTATTTTTGAATCTCCTGTAACAGTAGAGCGTTTTGGAATTAAAGACATCAAGACTTCTGCATCTGCTGATTTTTATGGCGGTTTAGAAAACTTGAAAGGGGTGGATGTGAACACTAACAGTTTAACATTTAAATCTGTAAACACGCGTGGTTTTGCAACTTTTGCAAACAATCGTTTTATGCAGCTTGTTGATGGAATGGACAATTCAACTCCAGCACTTAACTTCCCTATCGGAAACTTAGTAGGGATGATTGAAACTGACGTTCAAAGTGTTGAATTACTTCCAGGAGCATCGTCTGCACTTTATGGAGCCAATGCTTTTAACGGGATCTTATTTATGACTAGTAAAAATCCATTCGATAGTGATGGGATCAGTACGAGTTTAAAAAGAGGTATTACTTCTCAAGAATCTGCAGGAGACAATACTTACACCGATTTTGGAATTCGAGTGGCTCACAAATTCAGCGAAAAATTTGCTGCCAAAGCCAACTTTGGATGGTTGAAGGGAACTGACTGGGCTGCAACAAGTGAAGTTGATAGCGATATGATTGGCGGCACAAGAGCAAACAACTTAAATTACAACGGAATTAATGTCTATGGAGATGAAGTTTCTACTGGGATTAAAGAAGTTGCAGTAGCACTAGAAGCTTTAGGTATCTTACCTGCAGGCGCGAACGCCCTAGTACCAAACGTAGCTGTGAGTAGAACAGGTTACAACGAAAGAGATTTAACAAACTACAATGCAGAAAGTATCAAAGCGGATTGGGGTCTCTATTACAGACCTTTTGAAAATGACTTTGAGATTTCATACGTTGGTAAAGTAGGAACAGGTTCTACTATATACCAAGGAATCAACCGATATGCGATTAACAACTTTTTTCAAGAACAGCATAAATTAGAGGTCAAAAATGATAACTTCTTTGTTAGAGGATATGTTGTTTCAGATAACGCTGGAGATTCTTATGATATGGTCTTTACAGGGATTAATATCAACAGAGCATGGAAAGACGATGTAACATGGTTTGGTGAATATGCTGGAACTTATGTACAGTCTACTTTAGGTGGTGCAACAGATGCACAAGCCCATGCTGCTGCAAGAACTGTTGCTGATACGGGTCGATTCTTACCTGGTTCTGATGACTTTCAAAATGCATTCAACACAAGCGTTAATGATCCAGACTTGACTACAGGATCTAAATTTCAGGATGCTTCTAAATACTACCATGCAGATGCTAACTATAATTTCGCTCATTTAATTGATGCTGTTGACATCCAAGTAGGAGGGTCGTTTAGACAATACAGCTTAAATTCTTCTGGAACAATTTATACAGATTACGATGGTGCCATCAACTACTCTGAATTTGGGGTTTATACACAACTTCAAAAAGAATTGGAATTGAGCGCTGATGCAAAATTAAAATTTACAGGGTCGGTTCGTTATGACAAATCAGAATTTTTCGATGGCTTCTTTTCACCAAGATTGTCTGCTGGTTTAACCATAAACAGAAACCATAACATCAGACTTTCTGGACAAACTGGTTTTAGAAATCCAACCACACAAGATTTATTTATTGGTCTGGATGCAGGACGTGCCCTACTTGTAGGATCTGCGCCTAACAACTTAGACCGTTATTCAAATGTGTTTGATGTTTCTCAAACAGGTCAAGCTGCTTTTGGACAACCAAGTTCAATCACTCAAACAGGTTCTGCTGCTTACAACAATTCTTATACAGCTACTTCAGTGGGAATGTTAGGAGTTACTGGAAATCCAGCTGATTTAGTAGTTGCAAATCCAGACGTCGTGAAACCAGAACAAGTGACCGCATTTGAAATAGGATACCGTGGTAAATTTGACAATTTAATTGTTGATTTGAGTGCCTACCACAATTCATATAAAGACTTTATTTCGACAGAAATTGTAGTTGCTCCTTTATATGGAGTTGCAGGAGATGGTGGACTTTCAGTTGCTTCTATTGCCAATGGCGATTATACAGCCTACAGTGCCTACACAAACTCAAGAGCTGGGATTACATCCTATGGAGCTTCTATTGGATTGTCAACAAAAGTGTTTGGTGACTTTGACTTAAGCGGTAACTATACCTACGCTAAAATGGAAGAAGATAATAACTTTCCTGATTTCAATACAAACTTTAATACTCCAGAACATAAATTCAAGGCTTCTTTTGGAAATACAGCCTTATTTGAAAACTTTGGATTTAACGTGGCATACAGATTTAGTGATGACTACTTCTGGGAAGCATCATTTGGAAATGGTGTCGTAGAAGAATTCCATACCGTAGATGCACAAATCAACTATGCTGTACCAAGTATTAAATCAACGTTCAAAGCAGGTGCTACCAATTTATTAGGAACTGAATACAATATGGCATTTGGAACTGGAAACATTGGATCAATTTACTTCCTATCTTGGACTATTAACAACTAATAATTAAAACTATGAAACATATAAAATATATATTACTTAGTGCTGTAGTTCTTGGATTTACGGCATGTAATGACGTAGAAGACGTCCTTGAAGCTAATGGAGAAACCACAGAAACAACCATGCTTCCAGAACTAAATGCAGGAGATTTAGATTTCTCAACATATGTTGCTTTAGGGGCTTCCTATACAGCGGGGTATTCTGATGGAGCTGTATTCAAAGCGGCGCAAGAAAAATCGTTTCCTAAACTATTAGCAACAAAATTTGCTGCAGTTGGCGGAGGTGATTTTAAACAACCGTTAAGAAACGATAATACTGGTGGAATGTTACTAAATGGTGTGGTTTCAAGTGCATATCGCTTGATATTTAACGGCGCAGCCCCACAACGGTTAAATGATTTCCTAACATCAAATGGATTACCTGTACCACCAATAACAACGGATGCATCTGAAGTAATTGAAGGTCCATTTAATAATATGGGCGTACCAGGTGCGAAAAGTTATACTATAAACTACCCAGGATATGGTACATTAGATCCTGATTTTGGACGTATGGCATCTTCACCAGGAGCAACTATATTAGGAGATGCAACTTCTCAAAACCCAACATTTTTTACAGTGTTTGGAGTTGGAGGAAATGATGTTCTAAGTTATGCTTACACTGGTGGTATTGCTACAGATCAGACTGGAAATCCAGATCCAAGTACTTATAGTCCTATAGACATTACTGCACCAGCAGTATTTAACGCATCTTATGACGCAATAGTGAGTCAGTTAACCGCAAATGGTGCTAAAGGTGCCCTTGGTAATTTACCTTATGTAACTGTTATGCCGTTTTTCACTACCGTTCCAAATAATGCTTTAGTTCTTGATGCTACTCAAGCAGCCGGATTAACAGGAGTTTTCCAAGCAGTTAGCGGAATTTTTCTACAAGGGGCGATACTTCAGGGTGTTCCTGCTGAAACAGCACAAGCTTTAGCAGCTCAATATCTAATCGAATTCAACGAAGGTCCAAACAGATGGATCATTGATGTGCCTGTTACGCAAACTAATCCATTAGGATTTAGACAAATGACTGAAGACGAATTAGTGTTGTTAACAATTGATCAAGCCGCATTAGCTGAACAGGGCTATGGGTCTGTAGCTTTAACGGATGATGTACTCCAAGTTCTTGGCATTCTTCAAGCAGGAGGGACTCCTACTCAAGCACAAGCTGGTTTAGTATTAGCTTCGGTAAATGGAATCGATGATGGTTATGTTTTAGATAGCGATGAACTTGCAAGTATCAAAAACGCAACAGATGCTTATAATTCTAAGGTAGGGGAACTAGCATCAGAAAATGGTCTCGCCTTAGTAGATTTTAAGGGGCTTATTGATCAAGGAGCTACAGGATTAACTTCTGGAGATTTCACGTTAACTACAGCGTTAGTCACAGGAGGTCTTTTTGGTTTAGATGGAATTCACTTAACTTCTAGAGGCTATGCATTCATGGCTAATGAATTTATGAAAGCATTAGACAGCACTTATGACACTAACTTTGAAGCTTCAGGGAATTTATTAGATATCGGAGAATATCCAACTAATTACTCCCCGATGTTGCCATAAAAAAATAAACAAAACATTAAAAACGCCTTCATTCCGAACCTTCGGATGGAGGCGTTTTTTTATGCATAAAAAGCTTCAAAAACAACTTTTATTTTAAATTAAATCTCCTATCTTTGCAGCGCGAAAACCATGTGTTTTCCACATCATTTTTAGATAAAAATATAAACAATAAAGTAATGTCAAAAGTTACAGGTAAAGTTGCTCAAATTGTAGGTCCAGTGATCGATGTCGAATTCGCATCTGGAGCAGACCTTCCAAAAATTTACGATTCCTTAGAAATCAACAGAGCTGATGGGTCTATTTTGGTCCTTGAAGTTCAATCACATATTGGTGAAAACTCCGTGCGTACCATTGCCATGGATTCATCGGATGGGTTGAGTCGTGGAACCGAAGTCAATGCCACGGGCGCACCAATTCAGGTGCCTGTTGGAGACGACGTCTATGGTCGTTTATTTAATGTTATTGGCGATGCTATTGACGGTTTAGGAGATTTACCTAAAGCTGGCGATGCTGGATTGCCAATTCACAGAAAAGCACCAAAATTTGAAGAGCTTTCGACTTCTACTGAAGTTTTATTTACTGGAATCAAAGTCATCGATTTAATTGAGCCGTATGCAAAAGGAGGTAAAATTGGATTATTTGGTGGTGCTGGAGTAGGTAAAACAGTATTGATACAAGAACTGATTAACAATATTGCCAAAGGCCATGGTGGTCTTTCGGTATTTGCCGGGGTTGGAGAACGTACTCGTGAAGGAAATGATTTACTTCGTGAAATGTTGGAGTCTGGTATTATAAAATATGGAGATGACTTTATGCACTCCATGGAAGAAGGTGGATGGGATCTTCAAAAGGTTGATAAATCAATCATGAAAGAATCCAAAGCAACCTTTGTTTTTGGACAAATGAACGAACCACCAGGAGCACGTGCACGTGTCGCCTTATCTGGATTGACAATTGCGGAATACTTTCGTGATGGTGCTGGAGATGGTCAAGGAAAAGATGTATTATTCTTTGTAGATAATATTTTCCGATTCACACAAGCCGGTTCTGAAGTGTCTGCACTTCTAGGACGTATGCCTTCTGCGGTAGGATACCAACCTACACTAGCAACCGAAATGGGAGCCATGCAAGAGCGTATTACTTCAACTAAAAAAGGATCTATTACATCTGTACAAGCGGTTTACGTACCTGCAGATGATTTAACAGATCCTGCACCAGCAACAACCTTTGCTCACTTAGATGCAACAACCGTATTATCTCGTAAAATTGCCGAACTTGGAATCTATCCAGCGGTAGACCCTTTAGATTCTACATCACGAATTTTGACAGCAGATATTCTAGGAGATGAGCATTATGACTGTGCACAACGTGTCAAAGAGTTGTTACAACGCTACAAAGAACTACAAGATATTATTGCCATTCTTGGAATGGAAGAATTATCAGAAGAAGATAAATTAGCTGTTGGTCGCGCACGTCGTGTACAACGTTTCTTATCACAACCCTTCCACGTAGCTGAGCAATTTACAGGTTTAAAAGGTGTTTTGGTTGATATTAAAGAAACGATTAAAGGCTTTAATATGATTATGGATGGTGAATTAGATCGTCTTCCAGAAGCAGCCTTTAACCTTAAAGGAACGATTGAAGAAGCGATTGAAGCTGGTGACAAAATGTTAGCTGAAGCCTAAAAAATAAACTATGTATTTAGAAATTGTAACTCCAGAAGCAACCATATTCAAAGGGGAAGTAAACAGTGTTTCTGTCCCTGGTGTGAATGGTGATTTTGAAATGCTAAACAATCACGCTGCAATAGTATCCATCCTTAAAAAAGGATTTGTAAAAATAAATGGAGAACTTAAGCTTGATGATTCAAACAAAACACTTTTTGAACAAAAAGGAAAGGGCTATTGGTTTGCCATTGATTCTGGAGCGATTGAAATGAACGCTAATAAAATTATCATATTAGCCGACTAACAATTCCTGATTTTAAAAAATTGAAAGCTCAAACGTCTGTTTGGGCTTTTTTTATTTTCCTGGGAATTTAGATTTTCGTTTTTCTAAAAAAGCAGTCGTTCCTTCTTCAAAATCCTCAGTATCAAAACAGTTTCCAAATTCAGATATTTCGACGTCATAACCGTTTACGCCATCTTTATAATTAGCGTTAATAGCTTTGATGGCAGCAGAAATGGCTAAACAA
Organism: Flavobacteriaceae bacterium; assembly: GCA_018608765.1. Taxonomy (GTDB): domain Bacteria; phylum Bacteroidota; class Bacteroidia; order Flavobacteriales; family Flavobacteriaceae; genus Hel1-33-131. The sequence goes on along the minus strand of JABAYY010000054.1, from coordinate 40,846 downwards.
GAATTTGATTTAATTTTATCTGCTAATGCATAGCACTTTGACAACAACTCCTCTTGAGGAACCACATGATTTACAAGACCATAAGCGAGGGCTGTTGTGGCATCAATCATGCTGGCTGTCATGGTCAACTCCATAGCGCGCCCCTTGCCTATAAGCTGCGCCAACCGTTGCGTTCCACCATAACCCGGAATCAATCCTAAAGACACTTCTGGCAAGCCCATACGGGCATTGGTACTCGCCAGTCGGAAATGTGCAGACATGGCCAATTCCAATCCACCACCAAGTGCAAATCCATTAACCGCAGCAATTACTGGCGTTGATAAATTTTCAACAAAATCAAATAATAAGTCCTGACCTTCTTTTGACAATGCAGCACCCTCTTCTGAATCATAATTTGCAAACTCACTGATATCAGCTCCTGCAACAAAAGCCTTTTCACCACTGCCGGTAATGATAATGACTTTGGTGTCAGTATCAATATCTGCGGATTTAAAAGCGGTGTGCAATTCAAAAATAGTAGTGCTGTTTAAAGCGTTTAGCTTTGTGGGTCTGTTGATTGTAATGGTTGTTATACCATCACTAAAATCACTTAAAATCGTGTTATACTTCATCTGTAAAATGTTTAGGGAAACGCACTGTAAATTGACTTCCTTTATCAATAATAGACGAGAAGCTAATACTACCGTTATACGTATCAATCATATTTTTTATCATTGGTAAGCCCAGTCCCATACCACTTGTTTTGGTCGTAAACTTGGGTTCAAAAATTCTATCTTCAATTTCTTTTGTAATCCCACTACCGTTATCGTTAACCTCTATCACAACGTCGGTATGGTCAGAATATAAGTGGATACTAATCTGAGCAGGGCGTTTTTCTGGAATGGATTGGACAGCATTCTTTACTAAATTTGTGATAATTCGAATCAATTGAGACCGGTCAAAATTAGCAATGATTTCAGATTCTTCTGAAATAAATTTAATGTCACTTTCTGGGAAAATATCGAGAGCCAACTCCACTACTTCAACTACATTTAAAACTTCAAGTTTTTGAGCAGGCATTTTCGCAAAATCTGAAAAGGCAGAAGCAATAGAACTCATGGTATCTATTTGTTGGATTAACGTTTTGGTATATTCATCTACTTTTTTGTCAATACTTGGGTCTTGTGGATCAAATTTACGCTGAAAACTTTGGACACTTAAACGCATAGGGGTCAACGGGTTTTTGATTTCATGAGCCACTTGTTTTGCCATTTCACGCCACGCTTGTTCTCTCTCGCTCGTTGCTAATTTCTTAACACTCTCTTCCAATTCGTCTATCATACTGTTATAGGATTCTACCAAAGCAGAAACCTCTAAGCTAGCGCCCTTAAGTTCAATTTTTTGATTGCGCTTTTCTAAACGCGTACCTTTCATTTTTTCTCGAATCGTTTGAAGTGATTTTGTAATATATTTAGACACAAAATATGCGAAAGCAATAGCAACTAAAATCATGATGATATACGCATAACTCAAACGAAGAAGAAACGCTTTAAGTTCACCATAATTTAAAGAGTCGTCGTCAAAATAAGGTACATTTAATACACCAAGAGGTTTGGCGTTATTATCTGAAAATATCATATATGAAGATCTATAATCTTCTCCAAAGCGTTTGATTTTTTCAACAAAACGTTTAGAAACACTTTGGTTGAGTTTATTTAAAATTTCGGGGGATAGCTGTGTTTCAATGGTATTGTTTTCGAAATTTGGTTTCGACATCTTAATCAAGTCCCCATTTAAATCATAGAGATTAAAATTCACATTGTGGATGTTAGCAATCTCGTATATTTTATCTTTAAATATTAGAGGCAAGTTTTCTGTTTTAACCTCCCAAGTTGTTTCTTTTAAAACATAATTTATACTCGAAATAAGTTGAGCTTCCTTTCGTTCCAAACGCAAACGATGATAATCTTGAGATTGCTCGCTATATTGATAGATTGTTACTCCCGCAATAAGTATGGATGCAACTACAACCAACATAATCATATAAATAAAAATACGAGAGCTTAAAGACAACTTACGTTTTGCCATAAAAATAGACTTTTGTTAAATATAGAAAAAAAACACGGACCTCACTTAATGATTACTCGGAACGTGTACGTTTGTATAATTTAATCCCTAACATTAAAAGAACAGCCAGCCCAACGAGCCCCAACATTCCGTAAGCCATATTAAGGGTGTTTTTTAATAAAACTAAAAACACAACTGCAAAAAGAATAATAGTAGCCCCTTCGTTCCAAATACGCATAAAATTAGAGGAGTATTTAATTTGATCTTTTTGAAGTTCCTTGAAAATAAGATGGGTTTTGATGTGGTACATAATGAGTAATACTACAAACGCTAGCTTTGCATGCATCCAAGACTGCTCAAACCAATAGGGCGCTAAGACTAGAAGCCATATACCAAACAAAATAGCCAGAATTGCAGAAGGCCATGTAATAATATACCACAGTCGTTTAGCCATTAGCTTCAGTTGTGTTCCTAAAATTTCTTTGTCGGGAGATGCTTTTTGAGACGCTTCAATATGATAGATGAAAATGCGAGGAATATAAAACAACCCAGCAAACCATGTGATTACAAAAATCAAGTGAAGCGATTTTATGTAGTTATAATAGTCCATAATTATGTTTTAGAAATTAATTTTGTCTTGACTTCTTTATATAAAATAAATGCGGTTACTAGTGTAGACAACACATCCGAAACTGGAAACGCCATCCAAACCCCGAGTTCGCCATACCATAAAGGTAGTATAAAAATAAGAGGAATAAAGAAAAACCCTTGTCTAGACAGGGTCAGTAAAAGAGCAGGAACTGCTTTGCCGACAGCCTGAAAATACGCGGACCCAATCAGTTGAACCGCTATAATAGGAGTGGCTGCAAAGACCCAACGCATCGCAGTAGGGGTTTTTTCAATGACCAAAGGATCCGTGGTAAACATCCGCGTGATCAGTTCTGGAAATCCAATCAATAATACAAAAATAATAGACGCCATCGCTATGGCATATGTAGTCGCAATCCTAATGGTTTGCTTGACACGGTCGTAATTATGAGCCCCATAGTTATAACCCGCAATAGGCACAAACCCTTGAGTAATTCCAAAAATCGGGAACAATGCGAACATCAACATTCGGGATACAATCGCATAAGAAGTCACAGAAGTTTCACCACCAAAATCAAATAAAATGTTATTCATTAACAGATACGTAATACTTACAATCGCTTGTCGAGAAAGCGTTACGAGTCCTAAATTACTGATTTCAGATACAATTGATTTTTGCAATCTAAAATGTGGTAACGAGATTTTCATTTCAGAATTCTTAGAAATAAAAAACCAAAAAATAAACGCAAAACAAAGAACATAAGATCCTGTGGTAGCCCAAGCAGCTCCCATCATTCCCAAGTCCATAATATTTATAAAAAGGACATCAAGTAATAAATTTGAAACCGATGGAATCATCATGGCATACATCGCAAATTTGGGTTTGCCTTCGGCTCTAATCACCGTATTCCCCATCATAGATAGTGCTAAAAAAGGAACGCCATAGAGTACAATTCGATAGTATATTTTTGCAGGTTCAAAAATAGTCCCCTTACCTCCAAAAGCTGGTATAATCCCGTCGATAAAGTACAATCCAAAAAACACAAGTACAACCGTCAATAGCAAGGTCATTGTAATTTGATTTCCAAACGTCTTGAATGCTTTAGGCACCTGTTTTGCTCCGAGTGCTCTCGAAATAATAGAAGACCCCCCGATCCCGATTGACATTCCTAAAGCAGCAATAAAAAAGGAAACAGGTAATACAACATTAATAGCTGCAATGGCTTGCGAACCAATCCAATGACCCACAAAAATAGTATCCACTAAAATATTAAGCGACATGACTAAAATCCCAATAGATGCTGGAACCGCCTGTTTGATTAATAATTTACCTATGGTCTGAGTGCCAAAGTCGTGTGAATTGGATTTGTGCATGCAGTCCTAATTTATTTTGAAGCCCATTCTGTAACCCATTTAGCAAGAAGCGATACCCAAGCAGGATCGTCATTCAAACAAGGAATGGTTGTAAAATCTTTTCCACCAACTTCATGAAATATTTCTTCTCCTTCCATAGCGATTTCTTCAAGTGTTTCAAGGCAATCACTTACAAAAGCGGGAGTTGCAATGGCCATAGACTTAGTCCCTTCTTTGCCTAAACGCTCAATGGTTCTGTCGGTATAAGGTTGTAACCATGGATCAAATCCTAAACGCGATTGAAACGAAGTTGAATAGACCGCATCCTCAAGCCCTAATTCTTCACCCACAAGACGGGTAACCTCGAGGCACTGGTGTTTGTAGCAATAAGCATGTGCGTCAGATGGTGTAATACAACAGGACTTATCAATCTTACAATGAGACTTGGTGATGTCACTTTTACGGATGTGGCGTTCTGGAATTCCGTGATAAGAAAATAATAAATGTTCGTATGTTTTTCCTTTTAAAGACTCCTTAATTGTATTGGATAAGACTTTAATATACTCCGGATTATTGTAAAACGGAGGTAAATCAGAAAGTGTCAATTGCGGAAAGTGTTCGTCTCTTAATTCCTTTGCAAGCACCAAAATTGTTTCAGTGGTTGCCATCGCATATTGTGGATATAAAGGAACAATTAAAACCTCATCGACTCCTTGATCGACTAGTTTTTGAAGCCCATCTTTAATAGTCATACTTCCATAACGCATGGCGAGCGCTATGGGCATTTCGACTTCTTGTTTTAGTTTATGTTCTAAACGCTCTGATAAAACGATGAGAGGAGATCCTTCTTCCCACCATATTTTTTTATAGGCTTTCGCCGATATTTTAGGGCGTGTGTTTAAAATGATGCCCTTCACCAAAAGCGTTCGCGCCCACAAAGGAACATCGATCACACGTTCGTCCATTAAAAATTCGCCTAAATATTTTTTTACATCTTTTGGAGTTGGACTGTCAGGAGATCCTAGGTTTACTAATAAAACACCTTTCATATAATTATTGTTTTTTTGTCTGATACATGCGGTTCGCTATTAATCAATTTCGTTGGTTGATAAAATCTGGAACTTGCATGTTTCACATTGGTTAATTTAGAGATTGAATGTATTTTTTGGGAGTAGTCCCATATTGTTTTTTAAATGCTGAAATGAAATGACTGGCGGTACTGTAGCCAACTTTAAGTCCAACTTCATTGACGTTATGAGCGCCTGATTCTAGTAATTTACGTGCAAGCTCCATCTTATAATCAAATAAAAAACCATAAACCGTCGTGCCATAAATTTGCTTAAACCCCTCTTTCAGTTTCTTTAGGCTTAAATCTATTTCAACAGCCAAGGCCGTTAAGGTTGGCGGCTCAGAAAGTCGACTAATTATAATGTCTTTTGCTTGCCTAATTTTAACCACATTGGAATCATCGACCAAAAAAGGACATTGCTCAATGTTTACTTCTTCTCCCCTGTTAAAATACAGACTCAATAACTCATATGCTTTCCCTTTAAAGTATAAAGACTTAATAGTTGAATTTAAATTATAATTAATAAGTTGGTTTAAGACGATGGCCATGGATGGAGAAATATGACCGTCTTTATAATATTTTTTATCTTGATTGTCCTCGCTTAAAAATGTAATATAATCCGCCTCGTGTGAAAATAAGCCATGAAATTTTTTAATCGAAATTAATAACGATACCACCCAAGTAGTCGGATCAACTTCTAAATGAATAGGCAAGTCTCTTTGGGGGTTGTAAAGTAATAATGAATTTTCTTCAGAAATGTTAAGGCTGTAAGTGCCATTGTTAAACACAAACTTACACTGCCCTTTCAAACAAAAGTGAAATTGGATAAACGAGCTATCTATTTCCTTTTCAAGGAGTTGAACCTCGGAAGTTTCGTTCTGATACGTCATAACGATAAATCCAGTCTCAACAGCCGTTTCTAAAAAAGATCCTTGAGCGATATTTTTTGGATGAGTATGTGAGCTTTCTAAGGAGTCTTTATTTAGATTCATTATAAATAAAAATTAAGATTTGTGTTCGTTTTCATCTGCAAAAATAAGAATTTTATCAAAAATAACTAAATAATAGATGCAAACCTCTAAACGACATATAAAGTTCTTCTAGCGTTATTTTTTACAAATCAAAGCTATTATTTTTGTCATGATATATTTTCCCAAAACAATAATGGAGCAATTCAACAAATCTGCAAGTACCTATTTCTATGTAATTGGCCTCAGCTATAAAAAGGCAGATGCTAAAATGCGTGGAGAATTTAGTTTAGACCAAGCCGCTAAAACAAATTTATTGTTGCAAGCCAAAGCAAGCGGTATTGAAAGTTTAGTCGCAACCTCAACCTGTAACCGTACCGAAATATATGGATTTGCCAGGCATCCATTTGAACTTATTAAATTACTTTGTGACAATACTCAAGGCACCGTTGAAGAGTTTCAAACTGTAGCTTATGTTTATAAAAACAGTGACGCAATTCAACACATGTTTAAGGTGGGTGCAGGATTAGACAGTCAGATTTTAGGAGATTTTGAAATTATTAGCCAACTCAAACTAAGCGCTAAAGTCTCTAAAAAACATCAATTACTTAATGCCTATCTAGAACGTTTGATCAATGCGGTGATTCAAGCAAGTAAACGCATAAAAACAGAAACAGAGTTATCGTCAGGAGCGACCTCCGTCTCTTTTGCATCTGTACATTATATCAAAAAAACCGTCGATGAAATTTCATCCAAAAATATCTTACTTTTTGGAACTGGAAAAATTGGACGAAACACGTGTGAAAACCTTATAAAGCACACAAAAAACGAACACATTACGTTGATTAATCGAACACGTGACAGAGCAGATAAGGTAGCAGGAAAGTTTAAACTTTTAGTAAAAGATTACAGTCAACTGCAAGAAGAAATTGGCAATACCGATATTTTAATCGTCGCTACTGGAGCACAAAACCCAACAATCGACAAACATTTAATTCAAAATAAAAAACCTTTACTTATTCTCGACTTGTCCATTCCTAAAAACGTGAATGAAAACGTGATGGATCTGCCATTGGTCAACTTGGTTCATTTGGATCATTTATCACAAATGACCGACGAAACATTAGAAAAAAGAAAGGTATATATTCCGATTGCTGAAAGTATAATTAGTGACATTCAAGCAGAATTTGAGGCATGGGTGGACAACAGAAAATTTGCGCCCACAATCAAAGCACTAAAGGAGAAATTACAAGTATTTGCCACTGCTGAAGTGGATACCCAACGAAAAAAAATAAATGAATTTAATGAAGCGCAAGCGGAATTAATCAGTGCCAACCTAGTTCAAAAAATAACCAACCACTTTGCTCACCACTTGAAAGACGAAACAATCTCTACAAATGAAAGTCTCGAACTCATCAAACAGGTGTTTCAATTAGATTCCAAAACACATGTCTAAAATTATTCGAATCGGTACACGTGATAGTGCACTTGCACTTTGGCAAGCCAAAACCGTACAATCACAACTCCAACATTTAGGGCATGAATGCGTGTTAGTTCCTGTAAAATCTACAGGGGACTTGGTCTTAAATAAACCTATTTATGAACTCGGAATTACAGGTGTTTTTACCCGTACTTTAGATATTGCATTGTTAAACGAAGAGATTGATATTGCAGTCCATTCTTTAAAAGATGTCCCTACCGTAATGCCTGAAGGTATTGTTCAAGCGGCCGTTTTGAAACGTGGTAACATCAGAGACACACTCGTTTTTAAAACCAATGAAGAGTTTTTAGCACAGAAAGATGCCGTAATTGCAACCGGAAGTTTACGTCGAAAAGCTCAATGGCTCAACCGCTATCCTACACACAGTATTGTCGGCATAAGAGGCAATGTAAATACCCGTCTCGAAAAATTAGAAAACAGCGATTGGAATGGAGCCATCTTTGCGGCAGCCGGCTTAGGGCGTCTTGAGTTAACCCCCGAAGATTCTGTGAATTTGGAATGGATGGTCCCTGCACCGGCACAAGGGGCAGTGATGATTGCATCCCTAAAATCGAATGTTGAAGCAATAGAAGCATGTGCACCACTAAATCATGAAGAAACAGATATATCGACAAAAATTGAACGTGAATTTTTAAATAAATTAGAAGGCGGTTGTAGCGCACCCATTGGTGCCCTCGCTTATGTAAAAGAAGAAGAAGTTCATTTCCATGGAATTGTTTTAAGTCCCGACGGAACCAAAAAAATTGAAGCCAAACGCACAGCAAAACTTGGTGAACACCACACTCTTGTTGATGATTGTGTTGAATTTATTTTGAGTCGTGGCGGGAAGACACTGATAGGCACTACAGCAATAGACAATGGTCCAACTACTATTTTTTCATCAAAATTATTAAGCCGAGGACAAAAAGATTTATTTAACAACGCTCTTAAAGTCGAAAGCTCTGACTTTATAAAAACCGCTGCCAATAGAATCAAGCCCGTCTTTTTAAAAGCTACACATAAAAATGTGGTTATTACGAGTAAAAATGGCGTAGAAGCCCTCTTAAACAACTGTCCTGCTGAAGACTTAAATTTTGAAACGATTTATTGTGTTGGAAGACGTACCAAACGTCTGATTGAACAGAAAATTGGTCCTGTCAAACATTCAGAAAAAAACGCTAAGGCATTGGCAAAATATCTGGTAGAATTTATTGAAGGTTCTGAAGTGACCTATTTTTGTAGTGACATTCGAATGGATGATCTGCCTACTATTTTAGAAGAAAGCAATATTAAAGTTCAAGAAATTGAAGCTTACAGCACCAAACTAGAAGCCCCTAAGTTGGGAAAATCTATAGAGGGTGTTATGTTTTATAGCCCTTCTACAATTCAAAGTTTTTTACAAAAAAACACTCCGGAATGTATCGCATATTGTATCGGAGAAAGTACAGCCAAGGAAGCAAAAAAATATTTTAAAGATGTACGCGTAGCGAAAATTCCTACAGTAGAAAGTGTCATCGAACTTGTGAATCAAAATTATATTTAAACATTATGATTAAAAACGATTTATTTTTAAAAGCATTAAGAGGCGAAACTGTAGAACGTCCACCGGTTTGGATGATGCGTCAGGCTGGGCGTTACTTACCAGAATTCATCGCCATTAGAGAAAAATACGATTTTTTTACACGCTGTCGAACTCCAGAGCTTGCCAGTGAAATTACGGTTCAACCGATCCGACGCTATGGAATGGACGCCGCAATTTTGTTTTGCGACATCCTCGTAATTCCACAAGCAATGAATATTGAGGTTGAAATGAAACCCAATTTTGGACCTTATTTGCCAAATCCTGTGCGAACACAAAGAGATGTTGACAATGTCATTGTACCCGATGTGACCGTAGAATTGGACTATGTATATCAAGCCATCAAAGCAACCAAAGAATTGTTAAATGACGATATTCCATTAATTGGTTTTGCTGGATCGCCATGGACTATTTTATGTTACTGCGTACAAGGACAAGGAAGTAAAAACTTTGATAAAGCCAAGGAGTTTTGTTTTACAAACCCAATGGCTGCACATCAACTACTACAAAAAATTACAGATACGACGATTGCGTATCTTAAAGAAAAAGTAAAAGCAGGTGTCAATGCAGTACAAATATTTGATTCGTGGGGTGGCATGCTTTCACCAACTGATTATCAAGAATTTTCATGGCAATATATCAATCAAATTATTGAAGCACTAAAAGATGATGCCCCTGTCATTGCTTTTGGAAAAGGATGCTGGTTTGCTTTGGGTGAGATGGCGAAATCAAACGCTTCAGCCTTGGGGATTGACTGGACCTGTTCGGCTAGAAATGCCCGCTACTTAACCGGTGGTAATATGACACTTCAAGGGAATTTTGACCCTTCTAGATTGTTATCCCCCCCTGCCGAAATCAAAAAAATGGTGCACCAAATGATTAATGAATTTGGAAAAGACAAGTACATTGTAAATCTAGGACATGGAATTTTACCAAACATTCCTGTGGATCATGCAAAAGCCTTTATTGATGCTGTAAAAGAATATCGTTCATAACCCCCCTAAATCTATTATAATGAAAGATCTATTTTATAATTACATCGAAAACTTACAAGACAGCATCACTTCAAAACTCGAAGAAATTGATGGCAGTGCATCCTTCAAAGAAGATATTTGGAAACGTCCCGAAGGCGGTGGCGGACGCACACGAGTGATTGAAAATGGCGCAGTCTTCGAAAAAGGTGGTGTTAATATTTCAGGAGTTCATGGCAAGTTGCCAGCCTCCATGCAAGCTTACTTTAAAGTTGGAGATGTCGATTTTTTTGCATGTGGATTGAGTTTAGTCTTACATCCAAAAAATCCAATGGCACCCACGGTTCATGCAAATTGGCGTTATTTTGAAATGTACAACGAGCAAGGAGATATCATCGATCAATGGTTTGGTGGTGGACAAGATTTAACTCCCTATTATCTGTTTGAAGACGATGCCATCCATTTTCATGAAATTTGTAAAAACGCCTGTGACGCACACAATCCTGATTTTTATACAACCTATAAAGAACGTTGTGACGACTATTTTCACAACAGTCATCGGAACGAAGCAAGAGGAATCGGCGGACTGTTTTTTGATTATTGCAAATCCACAGACAGCATGAGTATGGAGCAGTGGTTTGATTTTGTAACAGAAGTAGGCGATAGCTTTTTAGAAGCCTATGTCCCTATTTTAGAAAAAAGAATCCATTTACCTTATACCCCTGAAGAACGCACCTGGCAAGAAATTAGAAGAGGACGCTATGTGGAATTTAATTTAGTTCATGACAAAGGCACCCTTTTTGGGCTTAAAACAAATGGAAGAATCGAAAGTATTTTAATGAGTCTACCCCCACATGTACAGTGGGTGTATGACCACCACCCAAAACCGAACAGCAGAGAAGAACAATTAATGCGGGTGTTAAAAGCCCCTAAAAACTGGGTTTAATTATGTATCCAATCAAAAGAAATAGACGCTTACGATCCAATGAATCGATCCGTAGTTTAGTAAGAGAAACCATTCTTTCACCAAATGATTTTTTAGTCCCTTTATTTGTTGTAGAAGGCAAAGGCATCAAGGATGAAATCCCTTCCATGCCCAACTACTTTAGATTTAGTTTGGACACCCTTGAAGCAGAAGTAAAACTACTTTGGAGTTTAGGATTAAAGTCCGTTCTTGTATTTGTGAAAGTGGCAGACGCTCTCAAAGATAATAAAGGTACGGAAGCCTTAAACTCTAACGGCTTAATGCAACGTGCTGTAAAAACCATCAAAAATGTCTGTCCTGAAATGTTGGTCATGACCGATGTAGCTCTAGATCCATATTCAATCTATGGACACGATGGAGTTGTTTCAGACGGGATGATCCAAAATGATGATACCGTAGAAATTTTAACCGGAATGAGTTTGTCTCATATTGAAGCCGGAGCTGATTTTGTAGCGCCAAGTGACATGATGGATGGTCGAATTTCAAGCATTCGTGAAGCCTTTGAAAATGACGGCTATGTAGATGGTGGGATTATGAGTTACAGTGCTAAATATGCATCTTCTTTTTATGGACCTTTTCGAGATGCTTTAGATTCTGCTCCTGTGGATTCTAAAAATATACCTAAAGACAAAAAAACCTATCAAATGGATTATGCAAACCGTTTTGAAGCATTGAGGGAAACTGAAATGGACATTGACGAAGGTGCAGACATTGTAATGGTTAAGCCAGGCTTGGCTTATTTGGACATTCTTCGAGAAATTAAAAACGAATTTGATGTGCCTGTGGCTGCTTATCAAGTGAGTGGCGAATATGCCATGATCAAAGCTGCAAGCGAAAAAGGCTGGCTCAATCACGATGCCGCAATGCTAGAAACAACCATAGCTTTTAAGCGTGCGGGAGCAGATATTATTGCAAGTTATTTTGCTAAAGACGTCGTAAAGCTCATAAGCTAGCGCATTCCTTAATTTCACTAAAATTAGTTATTTGTTGTTTTCTATTTAGGTTTTTACTAGCTTTACGAAGCCCTTAATTATCTATTATGAAAAAAGTAATACTATTTGTAGTGTGGATCCTCCCTATATTTTCCTGTGTCAAAACAGACTTCGTAAACGATCGTGTGGATCCTAAAATCTTCATATCTAATCCGCTGTTAGAATTAAAAAAAAATGGTGCAAGCCATCAATTTCAGGTTAACTACTTTAATTATGTTGGAAAAGAGATTGAAAATCCAAATGTTAGCTGGACCAGCAATAATCCTTCTGTATTAGCAATTACTGAAGATGGAATCGCTTCAGGGTTAGAATTTGGAACAGCAACCGTTACCGCCACTCTTATTACTTCAGAAGAGGATCTGACAATTACCAATAAAGACGATGTGATGGTATCTATGTCTACTTTAACAGAATCCATAGAGTTTATTGGAACTATTGTTTCCACAAGCAACTATTTACTAAAAGGAAGTTACGCATTGAAGGTCCACGAAAATAATACCCTTAGACTTTCTCTTGGGAATGATTACGAAGCCTCCACAAGTTTGCCAGGACTTTATATCTATCTTGGAAACAATCCAACTTCAATTGCAGATGCCTATGAAATTGGTCCTGTAACTGTTTTCCAAGGAGCACATTTTTACAACTTACCATCCACAATCAGTATTTATGATTACAGCTACATATTATACTGGTGCAAACCCTTTGGCGTAAAAGTCGGTGAAGGTCAAATACAGTAAAATCAAAAAAATGAAAAAAACAATCCTACTAAGTGTCCTGTTCATATTAAGTTTTCAATTTTTTTGCCATGCACAATGGTTAGAAAAAAAAGGAAATGGCTATTTTAAACTGAGTGCTTGGTCGCTTGAAGCAGATCAACACTATACCAATTCCGGAAAGATTGATCCCAATGCCACGCGTGGTGTTTTTAATTTAAACCTATATGGAAAATATGGGCTTTCCGATAACTGGGATATTATTGCATACATCCCTTTTTATGTGAAATCCTATCAGAACCATCAAGTGTCTCAAATCACTAACGAGACTCTTATAAACGGTGAAGAATTTAATAGTTTTGGAGATATGGATTTAGGGATTGAATATCGCTTATTCAAAAAATCTAAATACGCTTTTTCTACGACGCTCACCTTAGGGATTCCTGCTGGGAATAGTAAAGGGGGCAGCGATGGAAGTTATCAAACAGGAGATGGAGAATTCAACCAACTACTTAGATTTAATGCAGGCACATCCTTTTCACTCTTTAAACACTCCTTTTATGCAAAAAGCCATATAGGGTTTAATAATAAAACTAAAAATTATTCAGATGAAATCAGGGCTGGACTCGAAGTAGGCACTGGTTTTTTTGACAGTAGATTGTTACTGTTACTGCGTTCAAATATGGTGAAATCTTTGAAAAACGGCTCCCTAAATGCCTCTAATAGCAATGGGAGCATTTTTGCAAACAACGTGGAATATATAAGTATTGGAGGCGAGGTCGCTTGGAAATTAACAAAAAAAATAGGGATTGGGCTGGGCTACAGTTCTGCAATTTCTGGAAAAGTAATTTATGCAGCACCAAGTTATAACGCCGGAATCTTTTATCTACTTAAATAAGAAGTATAGAGTATCGTTTTTATATTTATATTTACAGTGAACTAAACACACATTAATGAAAAAGTTTGTAACACGACTATTTATTCTCATTGCAGTGCTAGTCGCTGTACTTTATATTACAGATACCGACTACCTCTTAAAAGCTGTGCGCACTATATATGCTAAAGGATACACCACAGCATTTTTAGAAGACTATAAAGAATTTGACAATGCAGTGGTTAAAAATGATATGCCAGAGCCGTGGCCGGTTCATGAAGCTTATAACAGCGTCCAAGAAACAGATGCCTTAATCGATTATCATAAATCTACAGGTACTATCGCTTATGTAATTATAAAAAATGACAGTGTTTGGTTTGAAAACTATTACGATGGATTTGATAAAAACTCTAAAAGCAATTCATTTTCAATGGCCAAGAGTTATGTGTCAGGTCTTTTAGGAAAGGCGATTAGCGATGGATACATTAAAAGTTTAGACGAACCGGTAGGAACATTCTTCCCTGAGTTTAGTGAAGGTTTAGCCGCTCAAATGACCGTAGGAGATTTATCGTCTATGGCATCAGGAACCAATTGGGTAGAAAAATATTATTCGCCACTGTCCATTACAACACGCGCCTATTTTGACGATGATTTAGAGAAAGTAATTTTAGGACTCAAAGTAGTAGATGAGCCTGGAAAATCTTATAAATACTCAAGTGGAGATACGCAGTTATTGGCGATGGTTATAGAAAAAGCAACCGGGAAAAAACTATACGATTATCTTACTGAAAGTTTCTGGATGCCCTTGGGAAGCGAAAATCAAACGCTCTGGCAAGTCGATAGCGAGTCTCATGATTTGGTAAAAGCCTACTGTTGTATTGCGAGTAATGCAAAAGACTTTGCGCGTTTTGGAAAACTCTATAAAGACCATGGGAAATGGAATGGCAAACAAGTCCTCGATTCTACATTTATTGCAAAATCTTTAACCCCTCGCTTTCCAGAAAGCCCACAATATGGGTATGGATGGTGGCTTCAAAAACGAGCCGATAAGTCCTTTTTTATGATGCGTGGACACCTAGGACAATATGTAATTGTAGAGCCAACGGACAATGTGATTATTATTAGGCTCGGGCATCAAAAATCTCCGGATGCTGATACCCAAATTTTCTCTGATGATATTTCAGTTTACATCGAAGAAGCTTATAAAATGTTATCTCATGCTCCAAAAACTCAACCTTGAAAATCTACTATTTTTAGACATTGAAACGGTTCCTGAAACCGCTCAATTTTCGGATCTCTCACAAGACAAACAACTGCTTTGGGAGCAGAAATCAAAATACCAACGCAAAGAAGATTACAGTCCTGAAGCATTTTATGATCGAGCTGGCATTTGGTCCGAATTTGGAAAAATTGTCTGTATCTCTGTTGGCTATTTTACCGTTGTAAATTCTGAACGACGATTCAGAGTCACCTCATTTTATGGAGAAGAACACGCCCTTCTTTTAGAGTTTAAAACCCTTATTGAAACGCATTTTTCAAAGCCTAAACATTTACTCTGCGCACATAATGGAAAAGAATTTGACTTTCCTTACATCGCACGAAGAATGATTATCCACAATATCACACTGCCCTTAAAACTAAATTTATTTGGCAAAAAACCATGGGAAGTACCACACCTAGACACACTAGAATTATGGAAATTTGGAGATTATAAACATTATACTTCTCTAAAATTATTGACCAGTGTTTTGGGCATTCCTTCTCCAAAAGATGACATTGATGGCAGTGAAATATTTCGAGTATATTATGAAGAAAATGATATTGAACGAATTGTAACTTATTGCCAAAAGGACACGATTGCTGTGGCACAAATTATTTTAAGACTTCGAGGAGAAGCCTTATTAGAAACGGATGAAATTGCTTATATTTAAGCAATGGAGCAAACAGCTGTTTTAAACATTCAAAATCTTCGCGTTGCCTTTAAATCCAATACAGGTTTAAATGAAGTACTGCATGGCATCTCCTACGATCTATTTGCAAACGAAATTCTTGGTATTGTAGGCGAATCTGGGAGCGGTAAATCCGTAGCATCACTGGCTATTATGGGTTTGTTACCCCCCAAAAAAAGTGTGATTAGTAGTGGTGAAATTCAATTTAAAAATGAAGATCTACTGCAATATACCCCGAAAGAAATGGAGACACTTCGCGGTCAAAAAATAGCCATGATTTTTCAAGAGCCCATGAGTGCTTTAAACCCTTCCATGACATGTGGAGTTCAAGTAGAAGAGATTTTGTTGCAACACACGCCCTTATCAAAAAAGGAAGTAAAAGACGAAGTGATACGTTTGTTTAATGATGTGAAAATCCCTACCCCTAACACTGCATTTAAAAAATATCCCCATGAAATATCTGGAGGCCAACAACAGCGTGTAATGATTGCTATGGCAATTGCTTGTAAGCCTGATATTCTGATTGCAGACGAGCCCACGACAGCCTTAGATGTGACAGTTCAAAAAGACATTATAGCACTTCTGAAAACACTGCAAGAAGAATACAAAATGAGCGTGATTTTTATCAGTCATGATTTGGCTTTAGTCTCTGAAATTGCAGACCGAATCCTAGTGATGTATAAAGGAAACATTATTGAAAGTGGTGATACAAAATCAGTTTTTAAAACACCTAAAGAAGACTATACAAAAGCACTCATAGGTGCACGGCCAACGCTAAAATCACGCTTAAAACAACTCCCCACCATCAGTGATTTTTTATCTAATACCATTTCTAAAAGTATCATTTCCAAAAGTGAACGGGCTGCGAAACATAAAGAGATTTATAGCCACTCACCCCTGTTAGAAGTTATTAATCTTGAGAAAGAGTATTTTTCAAAAGCCTCTTTTTTTGGAACAAGAACTGCTTTCAAGGCAGTAGATGCTGTAAGTTTTAAAGTCTATTCTGGAGAAACAATGGGTCTCGTGGGAGAATCTGGATGTGGGAAATCAACCCTAGGGAAAGCCATTTTACAACTCGATAAAGCCACGGCTGGCACCCTAAACTACAAAGGAAATGACATTACAAATCTCAACAAAAAAGAATTGCGTTCATTGCGCAAAGAAATTCAGATAATCTTTCAGGATCCCTATGCATCACTCAACCCACGACTGACGGTTGGGAAAGCCATTATGGAGCCCATGAAAGTACACAAGCTATTTTCATCTGATAAAGAACGGAAAGCAAAAACTTTAGAAATTTTAGAAAAAGTTGGTTTAGAAGCTTCACATTTTGAGCGGTATCCCCATGAGTTTTCTGGAGGCCAACGGCAACGGATTGGAATTGCAAGAACCATCGCTGTACAACCAAAGTTAATTATATGTGACGAATCCGTGTCTGCACTCGATATTTCGGTACAAGCACAAGTGCTGAATTTATTAAATACTCTAAAAGACGATTACGGATTTACCTATATTTTCATCTCTCATGATTTGGCCGTAGTGAAGTTTATGTCAGACCAATTGATGGTGATGAACAAAGGAAAAATAGAAGAGCTCGGCGAGGCAGATTCGATTTATGAATCACCTCAGAAGGCATATACCAAAACACTGATAGAAGCAATCCCAAAAGGGCTTTAAATTTATAAAAATGCCAACACTAAAAGTTAATAGTAAAAAAGATGTCTTATTTCAAATTTTCACACTTGGAATGATTGGGTTTTTTATTGGTATTGTTACAAGCGAACTCTTTTCTGGGAATACAATAACAGGAGAAATGATTTGGAGCTACTTTTTGATGCTGCTTGTTTCTGGATTTCTTTTGTGGTGCTATTACGGCACATACTATGAGCTTACTCAAACACATTTAAAATATAACTGTGGTCCCATTAAAGGGCATATCGAAATTAAAGAAATCCGAGAAATTATAAAAGACAAAACACTTTGGGTGGGTTTAAAACCTGCAACCGCCAGAAAGGGTTTGATTATAAAATATAGAAAGTTTGATGAAATTTATATTAGCCCTGAAATAAATGATGAATTCATAAGTCACATTTTAGCAATAAACAACACTATAAAAATAACGACGCAATCTAAAGGGAACGTATCGTAAATCCTACAACACCATTTCTGGAACAATTCCATCAACAATAAGATGTCCTTCTGTCGCTTGTTGAATCGTTTCTACAGAAATTCCTGGTGCACGTTCTAAGAGTTTAAAACCCTCTTTTGTGACTTCTAAAACCGCTAAATTAGTGACGATTTTCTTAACACACCCAACACCTGTAAGTGGTAATGAACAGCGCTTTAAAAGTTTAGACTCTCCTTTTTTATTGGTGTGCATCATGGCTACAATAATATTTTCAGCACTAGCAACTAAGTCCATTGCGCCTCCCATGCCTTTGACCATGTACCCTGGGATTTTCCAATTGGCAATGTCTCCATTTTCTGAAACTTCCATGGCCCCTAAAATTGTGAGGTGCACATGCTTGCCACGAATCATAGAAAAACTGGTAGCAGAATCAAAAAAACTAGCCCCATCTAGAGTGGTAATCGTTTGTTTTCCTGCGTTTATAAGATCGGCATCCTCTTCCCCTTCAAAAGGAAAAGGCCCCATTCCTAGAACGCCATTTTCACTTTGAAATTCAACTTCAATATCCTCACGAACAAAGTTGGCAACAAGGGTTGGAATCCCAATGCCTAGATTCACATAATATCCATTTTGGACTTCTTGAGCAATACGTTTAGCAATACCATTTTTGTCTAACATGATTATGATTTTTGTCTTAGGGTTCGTTTTTCAATGCGTTTTTCGTAATCCTTTCCTTGGAAGATGCGTTGTACAAAAATCCCAGGAATGTGGATTTGATTCGGGTCCAAAGTTCCAACAGGCACTAATTCTTCAACCTCAGCTACTGTAATAGTCGCTGCTCCACACATATTTGGGTTAAAATTTCTAGCGGTGCCTTTAAATATTAAATTTCCTGCTGCATCACCTTTCCATGCTTTCACAAAAGAAAACTGAGCCTTAAAAGCGGTTTCTAAAACATACATCTTACCATCAAATTCACGCGTTTCTTTGCCTTCAGCTACTTCAGTTCCATAACCAGCAGGGGTGTAAATAGCTGGAAATCCTGCTTGTGCAGCTCTGCAGCGTTCGGCCAAAGTTCCCTGTGGAATCAATTCTACATCCAATTCTCCTGAGAGCATTTGACGCTCAAACTCATCATTTTCGCCAACATATGACGAAATCATTTTCTTGATTTGATGTTTTTGGAGTAATAATCCAAGTCCAAAATCATCAACTCCTGCATTATTTGAAATACAGGTGAGTTCCTTAATATCCATACTCACTAGCTCAGAAATTGCGTTTTCGGGAATTCCACACAATCCAAAACCACCTAGCATTAAGGTCATTCCGTTGGAGACGCCATCGAGGGCTTCTTTTACGTCTGCTACTTGTTTGTTTATCATCGTTTTAATTTAGGATAAAAAAGTACAAAAAAAATCTTATTAATTGAGCAATTTCACTAAAAATCGATATCTGGAGTAATCGGAGTTGTATCTACGGGAATCGGATCTCCCTCCTCAAGAATAGGATCGCATTCCACTTCAATAGTGAGGTCTTTGGGTTCAATAAAATCTTCTTTTGAAATCCCTAATTCCTCAAGGGTATAACAGCTTCGCATGTAATTTGCCCAAATAGGAAGTGCCATAGCAGCTCCCTGTCCATAGGTAATTGTTCTAAAATGGGTAGCGCGATCTTCTCCTCCAACCCATACACCAGTCACTAAGTTCGGAACCATTCCCATAAACCAACCATCACTTTGATTTTGTGTAGTCCCTGTTTTACCTGCAATCGGATTCCTGAAATTGTAAGGGTAACCCGTGACAATTTCTTTATATACGGCTTGATTTTTAAGGGCGCTGTGGCGCAATCGCTGGCCGGAACCAAACTGAGTAACACCCTCCATTAATTTAACTGTGACATAAGCCACCTCTTTACTAAGAACGTCTTTTGTTTCTGGAGCAACTTGATATAAAATAGTACCGTTTTTATCGTCTATTCGAATCACCATAACAGGTTTGGTGTACACACCTTGATTTGCAAACGTAGAATAGGCGGCTACCATTTCGTACACACTTAAATCTGGGGTTCCCAAAGCGATTGATGGTACTGCGGGGATATCTTGTTCTACTCCTAAACTGCGTGCTAAATCGATGACGGGTTGAGGCCCGATTTCATTCATTAAGCGCGCTGTGATCGTGTTTCTAGAATTTGCTAAAGCCGACTTGAGCGTTTCAAATCCACCATAGTTTCCTCCTGAATTTTTAGGCGACCACGGCTTCATGTTTCCGTGCTTCATGGCTTCTATTGTAATTTGAGACTTTGGAAAGGTATCACAAGGCGATAAATGAAGTTGGTCGATAGCGGCTGCATACACAAAAGGCTTAAAGGTTGACCCTACTTGACGCTTGCCTTGCTTGGCCATGTCATACTGAAAATGTTTATAGTTAATCCCTCCAACCCACGCTTTTACGTGTCCTGTTTGTGGCTCCATTGACAGCATTCCAGTTCTTAAAAAAGACTTGTAGTAACGCATGGAGTCTCTTGGCGTCATGATGGTGTCTATTTCATTATTATCAGCTGTCCAAGAAAATATTTTCATGGGAACTGGCTTCTCAAACGACGCTATAATTTCTTCATTTGATTTTTGAAGATCATACTTCATTTTACGCCAGCGTTCGGATCGACGCATGCTGGAGTTCAATAAATTTTTGATTTCTTTAGATTTTAAATCTCGAAAAGGAGCGGTTCGATTTCGTCTTGGTGTGTTTTGAACAAAAAACTCCGCTTGTAAATTAGCCATATGCTCCTTAGTTGCTGTTTCTGCGAAGGTTTGCATACGAGAATCTATCGTTGTATAAATTTTCAGTCCATCTTTATAGATGTTGTATTTATCTCCATTTGGTTTGGTGTTTTGAGGATTGTTGACCCATTCTTTCATAAAACTCCGCAGGTAAGCCCGAAAATATGTAGCAATCCCTTCACGATGTGATTCTGGAGAATAGTTGAGTCCTAACGGCAGTTTTTGTAATGAATCCTTTGATGTTTCTTCAAGAAACCCATATTTGGCCATTTGGCTTAATACCACGTTTCGGCGGTTTTTTGTACCAACTGGATTTCGTTTTGGACGTGGGTTGTATAGCGAAGAATTTTTAAACATTCCCACCAACATCGCCGATTCATTAATCGATAAATCAATAGGTTCTTTTCCAAAATAGATTCTGGATGCCGATCGAATTCCATCTGCATTATTTCCAAAATCATAGATATTAAAATATTGAGCAATGATTTCTTCTTTGGTGTATTGACGCTCTAAACGTGTGGCAATCACCCATTCTTTTATTTTTTGAGTCGCCGTTTCTAGCTTGTTTTTAGACCTGACCCCTACAAATAATTGGCGGGCCAATTGTTGGGAAATCGTACTCGCGCCGCCGCGTTTCCCTAAAAAAGCAAAAGCCCGTAAAGTGCCTCTTGCATCAATTCCTGCATGTTCGTAATGCCTCACATCTTCGGTCGCAATAAGAGCATCTACGAGGTGTTTTGGCAGTTCGCTAAATGCGACGGGCGTTCTGTTGTCTTCGTAATAAAACTTACCAAGTGTGACCCCATCTGAAGAGATGATTTCGGTGGCTAAGTTTGTTCGTGGATTTTCTAAAGCGGAGGTGTCTGGCATGTCTCCAAAAAGCCCTAAAGAGGCCGATAGAAAAATGAGAACTACCCCGAAAACAGCTGCTAAAAAACACATCCAAAACCAACGAATCGGTTTTGAAAAATTAAGAGATGCTGCCTTTTTTTTTGCCATAATATCTATTTGTTTGATGATTCAATACTGAATCCAACATCTATAATTCCTTCAAGTTGAACAACCCCGTTTGGCTCTCCCCGATGCCGCATTGCTTGTTGAATCTGTACTTTATAAGTTCCTTCTTCAGTGAACACAAAAGGGGTGTCGTAGCCTTTGAAACTGAGTTTATGCTCTTTTATAGATGTAAAGCCCGAACCCAAAAGCTCTCCATTTGGTTTTGCCATGAGGAACTCTAGAGTGTCTTTTGTAACTTTTCCGTTTGGATAATCGAGTTCAACAATTAAAAATAAATTACTAAACTTATAAGCAGTGGTCGTTCTTAAATTAATAAACAAATTATAAGGATTTGCAGTATCAGGGGCCGCAAAATCGTAGCTAATAACGTCCTGTTTATTCCAACCATTTGAAATGGACGTATAGCGGTCAAACACTTTGTTTTGCTGACATGAGAGTGCTACAAAAACAAAAAGAAAGATCCATAGTACTGATTTACTTTGCATTGTTGTTTTGGGGTCTAGGTTTTTTGTTGTTTCTATTGTTTCTGTTGTTCTTTTTACGTCTGTTATTGTTTTTACGTCTTTGGTTTTTAGGGGCATCAAAACGTGTTAGACTATCTTGACCCACAACGTTTTCAAAATCAACTTTAGTATCTTCAACCAAATCAATTGCATATTCTTCTAAACTCGCAACTTTTTCATTTTTGGCGTTGATCGCAATAATTTTATTGGCTTGAGTTGTGGTTAATTTGTGCCAATTCATCCATTCGCCTTCGTAGGCATACCACATATGTCCTTTAAAAATATCTGTCTTTTGACAAACAGCAGTCCCTTTTGCAGTTCTTAATTTGACTTCTGTTTTTGGAAAAGCTTTTAAAGCATCTAAATACGCGTCTAATTCATAGTTTAAACAGCACTTTAATTTTCCACACTGCCCTGCTAATTTTAACGGGTTTAAAGAGAGTTGTTGGTAGCGCGCCGCTGAAGTGTTTACAGATCTGAAATCAGTCAACCAGGTAGAACAACAGAGCTCACGACCACAAGATCCAATCCCTCCAAGTCGTGCTGCTTCTTGTCGTAAGCCTACTTGTTTCATCTCAATTCGAGTTCTGAATTCTCTAGCAAACAACTTGATAAGCTCTCTAAAATCAACACGCTCATCGGCTGTATAATAAAAAGTTGCCTTGCTAGCATCGCCTTGAAATTCAATATCAGAGATTTTCATTTTTAGCTTTAAGTCAATCGCAAATTGTCTTGCTTTGACTTTCATGACCTCTTCTTTATCTCTGGCTTCAACCCAGATGTCTATATCTCTTTGAGAGGCTTTGCGGTAAATTTTAAAAACTTCTTCGGGAGTCTCAGAAATTTTCTTTCGTTTCATTTGAACCTTTACCAATTCTCCTGAAAGGGTAACCATGCCTATATCGTGTCCAGCGGCAGCTTGTGTTGCCACAACATCTCCGATACTTAAAGTTAAATTTTCAGTGTTTTTGTAATATACTTTCCGTCCATTTTTAAAACGAACTTCAATCCAATTAAAAGGGGTTGCTCCATTAGGGAGCGTCATGTTCGAAAGCCAATCAAAAACGGTTAGCTTATTGCAGCTATCTGTTCCGCATGTTCCATTGTTTTTACAGCCTTTTGGCTGACCGTCTTTCCCTGTTGAACAGTTCGTACATCCCATAATTTATATATATTGAATTTGTCAATGCAACAGCATTACAAATGCGCGTTAACTCTATGATCTAAAACGTAAATATAAGATTATTTGAGGACTTAAAAAATGAGGCGAACGCTATTTTCTGATCTCACAAAAACTTAAAGACTTCTCTTAAATTAAGAATGTGATGGCTTAGCGAGAGTGGCAAAGATATTTCTTAAATCTTTTTTGTATGGCAAATGATCTGCACGCCCTTTTTTGAAAATATCATTGCTATTGCCTTGCCCTTTTCGAAGTGCCTTTTGCTCTTCAAATGACATGCGATTGATGTCCATACAATTCGTAGAACAACAATTTTCCATGCTTTCTTTACAAGAATCGCATTGAATAAAAAGTAAGTGACATGCTTCGTTGGCACAGTTTACATGAATGTCAGCAGGTTCACCACATTGGTGACAGTTTGCAATCACATCCTCTGATATTTTCTCGGCACGACGCTGATCAAACACAAAATTCTTTCCAATAAACTTGTTTTCGATGGATTGATTTCCAACTTGACGGGCGTAATTAATAATTCCACCTTCCAATTGATATACATTCTTAAACCCTTTGTGCTTATAATAGGCGCTGGCTTTTTCACAACGAATCCCACCAGTACAGTACATCACTAGTTTTTTGGTTTCTTTGTGTTCCTTGAGATCTTCTTCAATTAAATCCAAAGATTCTCTAAACGTATCAACATCTGGGGTGACTGCATTTTTAAAATGTCCAATTTCACTTTCATAATGATTACGCATATCCACCACCACGGTGTCTTCGTCTTCAATAAGTGCATTGAATTCTGATGCGTTTACGTGAGTACCGATGTCTGAAGGATCAAAAGTATCGTCATTTAGTCCGTCTGAAACAATCTTGTCACGCACCTTAACTTTAAGTTTTAAAAACGAAAATAAATCGTGTTCAATAGCGATATTAAGACGCACATTTTCTAGAAAATCAATGGTGTCTAGATGCGTTTTAAATGCCTCAAAGTTATCCGCAGGGACTGAAAGTTGTGCGTTAATACCTTCGTGGGCGACATAAATTCGACCTAAGACATCAATACTGTCCCAAAATAGAAATAAATGGTTTCTTAACAACTCGGAATTGCTAATTTTTGAATACTTGTAGAAAGAGATGGTCAGGCGTTCTTTGCCTGCCTGTTGGATAAGTTCCGATCTTTCAATATTGCTTAACGTATTGTACAGTTGCATGCTATACTAATTTTTAAGTTTATACTAATTGAGGTGCAAAGGTAATAATTTTTAGAACAACGTCGAAAAAAGAGAATGTAAAGCGCCGTGAAAATATTACAAAAAGGTTCGTTAAAATTTTCAAACTTTACAAAAGTTGTCTTATTTTAGCAAGAAGAAAGAATTAGATACAATAGACTTATGAGCAGCGAAAAAGATGCAAAATTAAAAGCCCTCAAGCTAACCTTAGACAAACTTGACAAAGCTTACGGAAAAGGCACCGTAATGAAAATGAGTGACGCCCCTGTGGTGGATGTAGAGGTTACCTCTTCAGGATCCTTAGGATTGGATATCGCCCTTGGCGTTGGAGGTTACCCTAGGGGTCGTGTGATTGAAATATATGGCCCTGAATCTTCAGGTAAAACAACCCTAACATTACATGCAATTGCTGAAGCCCAAAAAGCGGGTGGAATTGCTGCTTTTATTGATGCAGAACATGCCTTTGATCGTTTCTACGCTCAAAACTTAGGAGTTGATATTGACAACCTTATTATTTCTCAACCAGATAATGGTGAGCAAGCACTAGAAATCGCCGATAATTTGGTGCGTTCTGGGGCTATTGATATGGTGGTGATTGATTCTGTTGCAGCATTGACACCAAAAAGTGAAATTGAAGGTGAGATGGGCGATTCTAAAATGGGACTTCATGCGCGTTTAATGTCGCAAGCCCTGAGAAAATTAACAGGCTCAATCAGTAAAACAAACTGTACGATGATTTTCATTAACCAATTACGTGAAAAAATTGGTGTAATGTTCGGAAATCCTGAAACAACTACAGGTGGGAATGCCTTAAAGTTTTATGCTTCTATTCGTTTAGACATTCGTCGATCGACACAAATAAAAAACAGTGATGGAAATGTTTTAGGAAATAAAACACGTGTGAAAGTTGTAAAAAACAAAGTTGCACCGCCATTCCGTTTGGCAGAATTTGACATCATGTATGGCGAAGGTGTTTCTAAAGTTGGTGAGATTTTAGATGTCGCTGTTGAGCACGAGATCGTTAAGAAAAGTGGCTCATGGTTTAGCTATGAAGACACAAAATTAGGTCAAGGTCGAGATGCTGTCAAGCAAATGATTAAAGACAATCCAGAGTTGATGGATGAGCTAGAAGAAAAGATTAGAGTAATTTTAAAAGCTGAGGCTTAAAACAAATAGCTTAATTTAAAGAGGCTGTATGAATAGTGTAAACTTTTTATACAGCCTCTTTTTTATGCCTTTAAATCTGCTTCTAATGAATTTGAAATGAGGGTGAAAACTTCTTTACTAAATTCTGTAGTATCCTCAATTGACAATTGTTCTGTGGAAATCGTTGGATGCACTTGTACACGCATCTTTCCAGGACTTCCACTAAAAAAAGTATAGGACAACCGTTTTTTATTGTCAAAAAATGTCATGGGTACTAAAGGTACTTTATGATTGATTGCCAATCGGAACGCACCTGCCTTAAAACGATCTAAAATAACCGATTCTTCTGGAACGCCTCCTTCTGGGAAAATACAAATACTAGAGCCTTCTTTGATGCGGTTTTGAGCACGTATAAACACAGCTTTTCGGCTTTCTGGACTGCTGCGATCGACTAAAATACAGGTGCGTTTGTAAAAGAATCCAAAGATTGGGATTTTTACCAATTCTTTTTTACCTATAAATACAAACGGATGGTTTTTAAACGTCACCAACATCAACATGATGTCAGTCATGGATGTGTGGTTGGCAACAAACACATAGCTTTGCCCTTTTATTAAAGGTTCTGGTCGTTTTACAGTCCAATAATACCCCATTCCAATAAGGATGCATTTAGCCCAAATGCGAGCTAGCCTAAAAAAGTAAGGATACCATTTTTGTTTTAAGACAGACAAAAACAATAAGGGAAACATAATCAGAATTGGCAATGTAACGAGCACATAGAACCAAATTCTGTACAAAACCCACAACGGATATTTTATAATTTTAAACACGCTCAAAACTACTAAAAAAATTGGGGTGTTGAACAAAAAAAGGAGCTTTACTACTAATTTTGATACATAACTGCAAGATGTTTGGATATCGTATTTGTAAAAAACAGCATGCTTTTGAGAGCAATTAAATATTATTTGCTACATTTAACACAGTCTTAGACCCAAATCTAATTCTTCAAAAACCAATTCAATTTTTTAAAGTAAGCTATGAAGTCGCTGTATTTACACAGCGGAATGCGTGTATGTGTTGTATTTAAAAATGAAAACTATTGAGACGAATTTTATAAAACCAAAAGTTCAACAATACACGCCAATTTGGGATGTATTGTTGGACAAACCACTGAAAATAATGGAGCTATGCACACCTAAAGGATACACACATAGTATTGGCTGTAATTATATAGAACAGAGAAATACACAACATAAAGAATGACAAAGTATTAAATATCTACACTGACAATAATAGTGTTGAGAATCAGGGCGAGGAATTTCCTCTAGTATTAATGTTTTGGAAAAAGAATTAAACAAATTTCGAGTAAAACCCATCACCCGCATTCGCGAGAAATCAAAGAAATGAAAAGAAAAATACTTATAATATTGCTTTTAATCGCCAGAGCTGTCTATGGGCAAGAAATAGAATATGAGGGTGTGTATTCCTATGGAACAACCGCCGAAAACGGACGAATAGGAGTGGTTTATGTGTACCCTAACTCAGAAAATACACTTCTTTTTTACCTAGAACTAAATCGTGGTGCTCCCTCCTATAATAGCGGCGCAATTGTAGGGCAAATGAATATTTACAGTCCAGGGAAAGCAAACTTTGCTATGGTTAAGGAAAATGATCGTATTGATTGTAGAATGAATTTTTTATTTACGAAGGATTCTCTTTACATTCGAACAAATAATAATGCTGACAATTGTGGCTATGGGCATGCGGTATATTCTGAAGGCGATTTCAAACGGATTAAAAAAAAGGTTCCAGATTTTTTCATAGACATTAGTGGAGAAGAAACTTGGTTTAAAGACCTAAACTGGGAAGATTGGTGGGACTGGGAGTAAAAAAACCCATTGCCAAACTGACAGGATCACTTTTTAGTTTAGGAATGATTATTTTGAAAATAATGGAAATCGAACAAAAATACCTGCCGACTGAAATCTTAAAAAGAGCAATTTTAAGCGTTGAGGAATATGGATGGAAAAGATCTGACATTTTTGAAGTTGTCGAAAAAGCAATTGAAGTTGGGCTGGGAATAATAGGTGGTCAAGTACAATTCAAATTTCCTGAGGGAACTTGCGAACTTTATTGGCACGAATACGACACGATACAACGAAAGCCTGTTGAGAATTGGAAAAAATACTGCCAACGAACAAAACAAGAATTTTTAGATAAATTTAAAAAAATACCGACAGATCTTGAATTGGTTGAAGAAGGAATTAATAGTTTCCCGTTTTTAAAAGAAAAAAGTAACGCTGACATACAAATTGAAGACTACTTGATTTTCATCTTGTATTTTAATGCTCCAAGTGATGATAAAACATTCAAGCTCCGCAACGTTTGACTCCGTCGAATCTTCGATTTCCCGATTTTTAGACGCATAGAAATGTACAACTACATTGAAAACCCACCCTCTCATTCAAAACTCCTAAAAAAATTGAGCGATTGCCTCAAAAAAAGTACCTTTGCTATTCATTCGGATAAAAAATAGAAAATGGCAAGAATTTTAACAGGCGTACAGAGTACAGGCACCCCGCACCTCGGAAATATTTTAGGTGCAATTATTCCTGCAATTGAAATGAGTAACGACCCAAAAAATGATTCTTATCTATTTATTGCCGATATGCATTCGCTGACTCAAATCAAGGACGCAAAAACATTGCGTCAAAACACCTACGCCACGGCTGCGACTTGGTTGGCATTTGGTTTAGACATCCAAAAAACAGTGTTTTACAGACAAAGCGATGTCCCACAAGTCACAGAACTATCTTGGTATTTAAGTTGCTTTTTTCCGTTTTCTAGATTGGAATTAGCCCACAGTTTCAAAGACAAAGCAGACCGCCTAGAAGATGTCAATGGAGGTTTGTTTACCTATCCAATGTTGATGGCTGCCGATATCTTATTGTACGATGCAAATATTATTCCTGTGGGAAAAGACCAACTCCAACATATCGAAATGACCCGAGATGTTGCCTCTAGAGTGCACGCTAAAATTGGGGAGGTTTTTGTGATTCCTGAAGCTAAAATTCAAGAAGAAAACATGCTTGTTCCAGGCTTGGATGGTCAAAAAATGAGCAAGAGTAAAGGCAATGTCATTGATATTTTCCAAACCGACAAAGCCTTGCGAAAACAAATCATGTCTATTCAAACGGATAGTACTGCACTAGAAGCTCCTAAAGATTGGGAAAGCTGTAATTGTTTTGCTATTTACAAGCTAGTAGCTTCGGAAGCTCAAATCACAGAAATGAAACAAAACTACGAAGCTGGAGGCTATGGCTATGGCCATGCCAAACAAGCGTTGTTTGAACTGATTTGCGAACGATTCTCTGAACAAAGAGAGCGTTACACTTATTATATGTCTAACTTAGAAGAAGTGGACCAAGCTTTGGCATTGGGCGCGAAAAAAGCGGCTGCTGTAGCAGATGCTGTCTTGGCACGTGTACGAGAAAAAATAGGCTACTAAACCAGCTCAAATTCTTTTCCAGGAAGGGGGCGACAAACACCTTTTAATTCCAGATTTAATAATAGATAGGCTGCTTTAGAGGTGGGCATGTCACAGGCAATGGCTAAAACATCTAAAGAGCTAGTGCTTTCTTTTTTTAGATAATTGTAAATAATTTTCTCGTCAGAGTCGAGTTCTACAAACAGCTTTTTTTGTACTACTTTTTTTTGGGTTTCAAGCGACCAGTTGAGGATATAAGGAATATCTGCTGGGGTAGAAACCAAGTGGGCGTTTTTAGTTTTGATCAAATTGTGACACCCTTGGCTTTGACTGTCCGTAATGCGACCGGGAAGCGCAAACACCTCTCTATTATATCCAAAAGCCATTGTGGCCGTTGCCAGACTCCCTCCTTTTTCCGCCGACTCAATAACAATAGTTGCTTCACTCAATCCTGCAATAAGACGGTTTCGCTTTAAAAAATTAGAAGGATCCATCACCGCCGTACTCCAAAAATCGGTTACAAACCCGCCTTGATTTTCTATCAAATTTCGGTATTTAAGATGTGATTTAGGATAGGTGTGTTGAAGGCCTTGAGCCATACATCCCACGGTTTGAAGGTGGTGTTTAAGTGCCGATTTATGAGCGGAAATATCTGTTCCATACGCAAATCCTGAAACAATAATGGGGTTGAAAACCGCCAAGGTTTCAATTATTTTTTCACATTGCGAAAGCCCATAAGTTGTTATTTTTCGAGTGCCTACAACACTGATAATAGGACGCTTTTCCCAGTCTATAGTTCCTTTTTGAAACAATACAATGGGACCATCAATACAGTGCTTTAGTCTAAATGGGTAATTAGCATCTTCAAAATACAACCCCTGAATGGAGTTCTTTTCCATGAAAATAAGCTCTTTTTCAGCTGTCTTGAGATGGGTTGATTGATAGATGTTTTTAATCGAATGTGTGCCAATACCCTCAATTTTTAAAAGGCTGGCTTTGGATTCTTTAAAAACAGCTTCGGGGCTTCCACAGTGACGAATTAGTTTTTTGGCAGTAATGTCGCCAATATTAGGCACCGCCTGCAAAGCGAGTGCATACAATAATTGAGGCGTGTTCATAATGATTGTGATTTGTGCTTTTGGGCATTGGGCTATTCAAAAGTAGTGAATTTTTTATTTGAGAGCAGATCCAAAATCCGAGCTTTCATGGATTGCCTTTAATCTTATGATATTTTACTATAAGTTTGTGTTGCGAAAATCAATTCGTTTAACCAATTAAGATATAATGATAAAGTCAGGAAATCCAGCTCTAAGTAAAAAGAGTTTTGAAAACTTAAAATCTACTTCTACAGAAAATATGACTCTAGATGGCACTGTTAATAAAACAGCCATCAGTATGGGAATTTTATTGTTTGCAGCCTATTACACCTATAGCAATGCTATTATGGATTATTTACTTATTGGATCTATTGGAGGTCTGATTGTTGCTGTAATCACCATATTTAAAAAAGAATGGGCCCCGATAACGGTTCCAATCTATGCGGTTTTAGAAGGCTTAGCACTCGGAGGAATTTCTAAAATGTATGGAAATGTATTTGAGCCCGGTATTGTCCCTCAAGCAATCATGCTTACTTTGGGTATCTTATTTGCACTTTTGTTTGCTTACAAAACAAAAATAATCAAGGCAACAGAGAATTTTAAATTGGGTGTGTTTGCGGCAACCGCTGGAATTGGTGTTGTGTATTTAGTCAGTTTTTTGATGAGTATGTTTGGAAGTGGAGGTTTACCTGTTATGGATCCTACAAATGCGTCAATGATAAGTATTGGGTTTTCACTTTTTGTAGTTGTTATCGCCTCCTTAAATTTGGTTATGGATTTTGACTTTATTGAGCAAGGTGTTGAGAAGGGTGCTCCAAAATATATGGAATGGTATGGAGCTTTTGGGTTGTTAGTCACACTTATCTGGCTGTATCTTGAAATCCTTAAGTTGCTTGGAAAACTGAGTTCTAAAAAATAAAAAAACGACTCCTAAACAAAAAAATACTCTTATTTCAGGACTCCACTGCCTGATAATCGTCTAGAAAAGAAATTAAAAACTTTCATATTCTGTAAAAAGTCTTTTTTATGATGAAAAATTTTTTAACTTTGAACTTATGCTACTGAGTCAATACATCAGCGATTTACTTTACCGCTACGAATGCGTTACACTCCCTAACTTTGGAGCTTTTTTGTCGCATCCCATATCGGCGAGAATTAATGAGGCTACAAGTGATTTTTACCCGCCGCAAAAACAGTTGTCCTTTAATGCACAGCTTAAATCTAACGACGGGCTTTTAGCTTCCTACATTTCTGATGTAGAAAATATTAGTTTTGAGGCTGCTACTCGAAAAATTGAACAGCAAATTTCTCAGTTAAAATCACGCTTAGAGAAAGGAGATACGGTTGAGTTTAAACATATTGGAGAATTAACATTTTCTGAAGAAGGTAAACTTTTGTTTGTTCCGTCTGAGAGTCTGAATTATATGACCGAAGCTTTTGGTTTGGCTTCTTTTGTATCCCCTTCTGTGGAGCGACAAGCTCATAAAGCGGTTGTACACAATCTAGAAGCTACAGGCGCCATTGCCTTGGCCCCTAAGAAGCGTAAGTCTGCTTTGTACATGAAGTATGCAGCCATTGCTGTTCTTGCACTTGGATTGGGAGGTTCTATTGGATCTAATTTATACCTTACTCAAATTGAACAACAAAACAGTGTAGCACTTGACACCGCAAATGCTACCTTAGATAATAAAATACAAGAAGCTACATTTGTTATTGACAATCCATTGCCTGCTGTCATGGTGAGTTTAAAGAAACAAAGTGGTGATTTTCATGTCGTTGCAGGGGCTTTTAGAATGAAAGCAAATAGCGAACGAAAACTACAACAACTAAAAGCTTTAGGCTACAGTGCACGTTTGATTGGCATCAACAGATATGGCTTACATCAAGTTGTTTATGAAAGTTTTGAAACACGAAAAGAAGCAGAAAAAGCTTTGTTCAAAATTAGAAAGTCACAAGATCGTGCCGCATGGTTATTGATAAAAGACATTCCGTAACTCCCCGCAATTTTTTTAACGCTAAATTCCGTACAAACTTCTGTACCTTTTCCACTTATACATTCTAAATTTATGGAATCTAAACATCCTAAAGACTCAAAAACGACCATGACTGACTTGGTCCTTCCAAGCGAAACAAATGCAATTCACACCTTGTTTGGGGGTGAATTATTAGCAAGAATGGATCGTGCGGCTAGCATCGCTGCGGAGCGTCACTCTGGTAAAATTGTAGTCACAGCTTCAGTGAATCATGTCGCATTTAAACATGCTGTTCCATTGGGGAGTATCGTAACCGTTGAAGCTAAAGTAACACGTGCGTTTAAAAGTTCAATGGAAGTGTATATCGATGTTTGGGTGGATGATAAAAATACTGAAACATCTGTAAAAGTGAATGAAGCCATTTTCACATTTGTTGCTGTTGATAGTGACGGATATCCTATTGGAATCCCACAATTAGTCCCAGAAACAAAAGAAGAGATTTTGCGTTATGAAGGGGCGTTGAGGCGCAAACAGTTAAGCTTGGTGTTAGCGGGGAAAATGAAGGCGCAGGAAGCAACAGAACTAAAAGCACTCTTCAGCTAGATTATAAACGATAAATCCACTGTGAAGGGTTTTGTGTTGCAGAGTCTTTATAAATCCCAAAACTAAGAATGGTTTCTCCAGATGCTTTATTGGTAATCACTTCTCCGATGACTTGTTTTGTGGTCACCTTATCTCCTTTTTGGACATAAAATTTAGATAAGTTTTTATAAACCGTAATATAGTTACCATGTCTCACCATAATGGTGTTATTTCCATTTTTTGGAGTCATAATACCCTGTACCACTCCTTCAAAAACGGCACGGACTTCCTCTCCTTTATTGGTCGCAATTCGGACGCCATTACTTTTAATCGTTAGCGAACGATCAATCGGAGATGGATTGTTTCCGTAACGTAATTTCACAACACCTTTAGCAACAGGCCATGGAAGTTTCCCTTTGTTAGAGGTGAAATTTGCAGCTAAAATCTTTTGCTCAGGAGTCAATGAAAACACTTTTGATTTTGCAGATTTACCAGCTTTTTTATTAGAGGCTGCAATGGCCGCCTGAATGATTTTTCTAATTTCTTTATCTATCTTATTAGACTCGCGTTGCTTGGTTTTTAGTTGCGCTGTAAACTTGGATAAATTATTCTTTATATCGCTAATCAGAATGTTTTGTTGCATACGTTCTTGGTCAAGAACAGACTTTGCCATTTTATTCTCTTCAATAAGCGTTTGTTTATTCTTTTTTTGAGTGACAAGCTCAATGTTTAGCTCTTGCATTTTAGCTGTTTCTGTCTTAATTAATTCTGCTTGAAGCTTTTGATAATCGGCATATTGCTTTATGTACTGTAAACGCTTGTAAGCTTGTTGAAAATTAGTGGAAGACAATAAAAACATGAGCTTACTTTGATCGGATCGACTCTTGTAGGACTTGACAATCATTTGCGCATAATCGGCTTTCAGAGCTTTTAGCCTCACTCTTAGTTTGGAGATTTTAGTCTGATTCGTATTGATTTCACGTGTTAATAAATTGGCCTGTTGATTGGTTATGCTGATAAGGTTTTTTCTTACTTTGATCTTAAAGTCCAAATCTTCAACAACAGATAGTACTGATTTCTGTTCCTTTTTACCTTCAAACAATAAAGCACCTATCTGCTGAATTTCACGAGTTAGTTCGCGGCGACGTTCTTCTAATTCTTGTTGCTTCTTACTTTGAGAAAAGCCACTAAAATGCAGCATAAACGTGAGTAAAAACAGTATTAAGGTAAAACGTGGACTGGTTAATTTCATTTTAATTCAATAGCTTTAAATCCTTTTGGAATGGTAAAAGGAAAACGTAATGGTTGATCCAAACTTACGGATTTTATATTCAAATTTAGAGTGGTTTGTTCATTCGGGTTGGTAGATGTGATCGCCATCTGTTCAGGAAGGACCAATCCCTCTACATTTTGGTAAGATCGGTACTGAACTTTCAAGACATTTTGCTCCAAGGACTGACTTAACAACTGAGCATCTAATTTAAAATAACTAGGATTAATTAAGTATAATAAATCAAAAAGATCGTTTTGTCGTTTAGGTGCGATCGTATAAGAATTTGGGTGGAGCTTCTTTTCAAATTCTTTAGGTTTAATATCAAAAATAGCTTCGCCTAAGAGAAGATTCTGAAGGTTTTTAAACTGAAGGTCCGTTCCAAAAAAATCACTAATTAAAGCATAGTCTCCATCAAAATAACTGTTGTCTAATTTATTATAAAAACGCACACGGTCAGGAGTGATTTTGATCCGAACCATATTGAGAAATGCATTGACCCAAATGGTTTTGTCGTGCTCTATTCGCAGTGTAACGGTATGTGTTTCAGATCGATTTCCTTGAGTGTATTCTACTTTTAATCGGCCTTGTAACGTCGTAAATTCAGACTGTGATTTATTGTATTTTTTAACAATTTGCTTTACAGACATTTTTGGATCCAAGGTCTCATTTGACTGGACTACTTTTGCACCTTTACAACCTAAAAAGAAGAGTCCTAAAGCAATACTGTATATATAAAAATTTATCTGTTTCATTGATTGTTTTTTAATGCCATTGCTTTTTTAGTAAACGCATCTGATGCCTCAATATTTCCTTGTAACCTAAAAGCAGTGCTGAGTTGTTTGTAAAAATCGTATTCTACTTTTTTATTATCATATATATAATCCAATCCGATTGTGAGGTTTTCAATCGCCAAATCTAAGTGGTCAAGTTGTCTGTTTGCTGTCCCATTGACTAAATATAAAACAGGTTGAGAAGGGTATAATTCCATTTGATTATTAGTAAACAGTACAGCTGTTTCAAACTGGTTGGTTTCCAAATACAAAAGCGCTAAATTTTTAATAATTGTAAAATTATCTGGATCAAACTCCAATGCTTTTACATACGAAGAGATTGCTTTTAAATAGGCTTTTTGATTGTAATAGTAATCCGCCCATTCTAAATCGGAACGGCTTGGGGTGTTTTCACTGACTGTATTTGTAACGTCTAGCAGTGCAGATTCGTACTCTGGAAATTTGGTTATAAAATTCATGAAATCATTTAGTACTTTCACCTTAAGGCTGGGCAACACAACGGTACTTGTAGTGACAATTTTCATGGACGCGATCGCCTTTTCGTACGCCTCTGCATCTAAATAAAATTTATACAATGCTACATGAACCAAATGAGATTTTGGATGTTGTTTTAAGAAGGCTTCAGCGGTTTCAAACGCTTCTTTTTTTTGATCCAAGTTGCTATACGCATAAATGAGATTCAAAAAGTTTATGGGTTCCTCTGGTGTATCTTGCAGGCGTTTTTGAAGGTACGCAATCCGCTTGTCTTCTGCCCCACTCAAATCGTATAGCTCCTTTCGGATTTGATCTCTAGAGGGCTTTACCCCTAGCGTGTTATCCAAATCATCTAAAACATTTAGCGCGTCGTCATACCTCCCAACCTCAAGATAAAGATTCACTAAGTCTTGTTTGTAATCTGGATGGCGAAACAACAAGGGTTTGAGGGCTATAATTGCTTCTTCAAAGCGGTTTTGTTCTATATATAAATGATATAAACTTTCTTTATACCAAAAATTATCACTGTCTAATGCGATGGCTTTTTGAAAATTAAATTCTGAGTTCTCATATTGTTTCAGCTTAAAATAATTAGTGCCTAACTCATGAAAAATAACCGATTCACTTGAGTTTAATGAGTTACATGTGACTAATGCATCGATTGCTTTGGAATAGTTTTCGAGTGCTTTTTGTTTTAGCGCTTCATAAAAATAATTTTGGAACTTAACATGCGTGCTGTCGTTTGAAACAGACAAAAGAGAGTCTGTTTCAGCTTGTGCTTGTACCCCAAACGAACTTATCAGGATACAAAATGCTACAAAAGCAAACCGCGTTCTCTTCATTACTTTCCAGTGCTTCCAAATCCACCTTCTCCTCGAGAGGTTTCATTGAGTTGATCAACTTCGAGCCAAACCGCCCGTTCGTGTTTTGCGATGACTAATTGCGCAATACGTTCGCCATTTTCTATTTTGAAATCTGTATTTGATAGGTTTACCAAAATAACCCCTATTTCGCCACGGTAATCTGCATCCACAGTACCAGGGCTGTTCAAGACTGTTAAGCCGTGTTTTGCTGCCAAACCACTTCTGGGACGTACTTGGGCTTCAAACCCCACAGGAAGTTCTATAAACAAACCTGTTTTGATAATCGCTCGAGCTAATGGCTTCAAAATAACTGCTTCTGAAATATTTGCTCGGAGATCCATTCCTGCAGATGCGCCTGTTTCGTATTCCGGAAGTTGATGGGCTGATTTATTTATAATTTTAATGGTCATGGGAAGGTTTTAAAAATTGTTTGATGGTCGCTTTTTCATTTTGCCAAATAATAAGTAATAAGATTCCTATCAAGGTAGACCCAATTAAATACTGGGCTCTAAATTGATAAAAGGACAGGGCTGATAAACTGATGGCAAGGATTAAATAGATACTTATTTTTTTTATGTTGTAGGGAATTGGGTAATGCTTGCGACCAAAATAATACGACAGTAGCGTCATTGAAAAATAGGCTGCTAGAGTAGCCATGGCAGAAGCCATATAATTAAACGATGTGATAAACATTAGGTTTACCAAAAGGGTAATACCCGCTCCAATAACCGAAATATAAGC
Source organism: Flavobacteriaceae bacterium (assembly GCA_018608765.1). Lineage (GTDB taxonomy): Bacteria > Bacteroidota > Bacteroidia > Flavobacteriales > Flavobacteriaceae > Hel1-33-131. Next base: position 4,016 of record JABAYY010000054.1, on the reverse strand, counting down.
CCCAAACTTGGTGCGGTCTGTGATTTTGTACCACACAGATAAATTGTGATATATTCCAAGAAAAAGATAAGCCAATAATAAAATCGGCACCACTTTCATGGCTTCCCAATAGGCTTCGTTTGGAATAAGAATGAGTTTTAAAACATCGACAAACACCACGACTATTAGCAAAATAAGGGCACCGCATATCACAAAAAATTCCAAGATTTTTGCATAGTTTTTAGTAGCGTCTTTTGTTTTGGATTGACTGAAAAAGAAAGGTTCTATTCCCAAACGGTAAGCGGTTGCAAACAACATCATAAACAGGGCGAGTTTGTAACATGCGGAGTACATTCCTACCGATGTTTTAGCTATGGATTCTGGGAGAAGACGCTCCAACAACACCCGATCAAAAGTTTCATTGACAGAAAATGCCACTCCGGACACTAAGACCGGCAAGGCATAACGCAGCATTTTTTTCCATAGAACGGTGTCTATTTTATAGTTGATTTTAAAATAAAACGGTAAAAGAATCAGTAAAGTAACAGCACTCGCGACGAGGTTGGCAATGAAAATATAACTCACTTCAAAATTAGCGATATAGATGGAATCCCAAATACTGTTGTCAGCCGACAGTGCTTTTAAATATACTAATAGAAATATGTTTAAAGCTAAATTGACCACTACATTCGTCAATTTGACTGCTGTATATTTTATAGGCTTCCCTTGCGCTCTTAGGTAGGCAAACGGTATAATGACCAAGGCATCTAAAAACAAAGTCCATACAACAAGGGTGATGTAGTTGACATGGATGTGTGTGAGATCTGCGATCTGTTGTTGAAATAGCAAACCAAGACCTAAAAATCCTAAAGAGGATGCTATAATCGAAATGGTAGCGGTGCTGAGTACTTTGGCTTTGGAAGGTTCTTTATTAAAAAAACGGAAAAAAGCGGTTTCCATACCATACGCAAGGATGACGTTAAACAACACAAAATAAGCGAATATAATAGAAACATCCCCATAGTCTGCAACGTTTTCTAGCACCGATTTATCGGTATGTAAACGCACCAAAAGAAAGCTCAACATTCTTGGAACGACGGTAGCCAGTCCATAAATGAAGGTTTGTTTGTATACTGTTTTTAGGACGCTCAATGCTCTCTTATTTTATCCTATAAAAATACACATTTTAACGAACAATCTATAATTGTTGTTTAGCGGTTTTTTGGCGGTGCCGAAGGATAGGCAATAGTTTCCTCTTTTTTGAGGTTTGAGATTTTATAATATAGCCGTTTTCCATTAACTTCATAACTAATAACACACTCGTTTTGAGCTAATTTAAAAGGTGAAGTGTCCCGTAACAATACACTCTTGTTCTTGTATTCGTCCTGAGGGTTGGAACTCATTATAATGTCTTTTGGTTGATTAACAGAACTATTAAATCGACCTATAATTAATTTATCTCTTGTTTCTACCGCAGACCTTTGACCTCTAAAGTGAAGGCTGTCTATGACTAGTCCTCCATTGTCTTTGAGGGGTAAAAATACGTTAATTCCTGAGCCTCCACCTTCAATTCCTGCGACCCAGGAGTTGTAATAGGGTGCTTCAATTTCTAAAGGCGCAGTGGATTGGAATTGTAATACCGATTCTTGCGGGGTTTTACAATTGACAAGGGTTAAAAAAACGAGTGCTAAAATAAGGGGGGTAGTGAGTTTCATTTGATTTGAATTTATGTTTATAAACTTACGGATTTTAATTGAGTTTAAAATTAAACAACTTTTATGCCATAAAAAAAGCCTTGCATTGCAAGGCTTTTTTTAATTTATGTTTGAGAATATCAAATGATTAGCCATTCAACGCTTCTGCCCCACCAACAATTTCTAAAATCTCATTGGTAATGGATGCTTGACGTGCTTTGTTATACGTCAATTTAAGCTGATCTCTAAGCTCTGTTGCATTATCAGTAGCTTTGTGCATTGCGGTCATTCGAGCGCCGTGCTCGCTTGCAAAACTATCACGAATAGACTTGTATAACTGCGTCTTTAAAGACTTTGGAATTAAGGTTTCTACAATCTCCTCTTTAGACGGTTCAAAAATATAATCGAGGTTTACATTGGTATCGCTTTCTACAGCCTCAATTGGCAAAAACTGCTCGGTCATGATTTCTTGAGTCGCTGCATTTTTAAATTTATTATAAATAATTTCAATCTTATCAAAGGCTTTGGATTCAAATTGCTCCATAAGCATCTCAGCTATTTCAGCAACATTGTCAAATGTTAAATCGTCATATACAGGACTTTGATTAGAAATAACCTCAAAGTTTTTAGACAAGGCGTCATTCGCTTTTTTTCCAATGGCAACAACGGAGACATTGGCATCATATTTTTCTGCGACTAAGTTAGCTTGCTTAATAATGTTAGAATTAAACGCACCACACAACCCTCTGTTTGAAGTAATGGCAACAATAAGTACATTTTTAAGTTCGCGTTGTTCTGAGTATTTACTTCCAGAATCTGCATCCAAAGTGGCACTTAGGTTTTGTAAAAGCTCCGTGAGTTTATTCGCATAAGGACGCATCGCTGTGATGGCATCTTGTGCTTTTTTCAACTTAGCAGCCGACACCATTTTCATGGCACTTGTAATCTGCATCGTTGAAGATACGGACGCTATTCTATTTCGGATTTCTTTTAAATTTGCCATGCTATTGTTGTCTTAAACTAAGCGCTATATTTGCTTGATAATTCTTTTGCAACTGCGGTTAACGTGTCTGTCACCTCATCCGTTAATTTACCTGCTTTTAGGGTTGCTAGCACATCACTGTGCTTGGCTCTTAAAAACTCGATATATTCGGTTTCAAATTCTTTGACTTTATTGACAGGTACTTCTCTTAAAAGGTTTTTTGACCCTGCATAAATGATTGCAACTTGATCTTCAACTTTGAAAGGATCATTTTGTGCTTGCTTCAAAATTTCAACGTTACGTCGTCCTTTTTCAATTACATTTAAAGTCACGGCATCTAAATCAGATCCAAACTTAGCAAAGGCTTCTAGTTCACGGAATTGTGCCTGGTCTAATTTTAGAGTTCCAGATACTTTTTTCATTGCTTTAATCTGTGCGTTTCCACCTACACGAGATACCGAAATACCTACGTTAATTGCTGGACGAACCCCAGAGTTAAACAAATCACCATCTAAGAATATTTGACCATCCGTAATCGAAATTACATTGGTTGGAATATAAGCAGATACATCACCTGCCTGTGTTTCAATAATTGGAAGTGCTGTTAAAGACCCACCTCCTTTTACGATTGGCTTTAATGAATCTGGTAAATCGTTCATGTCTTTTGCAATTTCATCATTGTTGATGACTTTTGCTGCACGCTCTAATAAACGGGAGTGTAAGTAAAATACATCTCCTGGATACGCCTCACGTCCTGGAGGACGACGTAATAAAAGAGATACCTCACGGTAGGCTACGGCTTGTTTTGATAAATCATCATAGACAATCAATGCTGGACGACCCGTGTCTCTAAAGTACTCGCCAATGGCTGCGCCTGCAAAAGGTGCATATACTTGCATTGGTGCTGGATCAGATGCATTTGCTGCAACTATTGTCGTATAAGCCAAAGCTCCTTTTTCTTCTAACGTTTTAGCAATCAATGCGACTGTAGATGCTTTTTGCCCTACAGCAACATAGATACAATACACAGGTTCCCCTGCATCGTAAAATTCTTTTTGATTTAAAATGGTATCGATACAAACGGCTGTTTTACCAGTTTGTCTGTCTCCAATGACCAACTCACGTTGTCCACGACCTACTGGGATCATAGCATCAATGGATTTGATACCTGTTTGTAAAGGCTCAGTAACAGGCTCACGGAAAATAACTCCAGGAGCTTTACGCTCTAAAGGCATTTCATAAAGTTTCCCTTCAATAGGGCCTTTACCATCAATCGGTGCGCCAAGTGTATCTACCACACGACCAACAATTCCTTCACCTACATTGATGGAAGCAATACGTCCGGTACGTTTTACAATAGA
>JABAYY010000046.1 GCA_018608765.1 Flavobacteriaceae bacterium | reverse complement strand
CTTTTGGTGGTCGTAATGACCAGTTTAATAATTTCTCTTTAGATGGTGCAATTTTCAACAATCCTTTTGGATTGGATGCAGCCACTCCAGGGGGACAAACAAACGCACAACCTGTATCTTTAGATGCAATCGATCAAATTCAAGTATCAACTGCTCCTTATGATGTAACACAATCTGGATTTACAGGCGCTGCAGTAAATGCAGTCACTAAAAGTGGAACAAATGAATTTAAAGGAACTGTTTATGGTTTCTATAGAAATGAAGACATGACTGGTTCTAAGATCAAAGGACAAGAAATTTTTGTTCCGAGTCTAACCCAACAGCAAACTGGATTTAGTGTTGGTGGACCAATCGTGAAAAATAAATTATTTTTCTTTGCCAATTACGAAGAAGACAAAAGAGATGATTTAGGTCAGTCATGGCTGCCAAACACCGGTTCTGGAGCAGTGAATGAATCTGTTGTTTTAGAATCTGATTTAATTGCGGTGCAAAGTGCCTTAGCAAATCTAGGATATGACACAGGGACTTACCAAGGCTTTACACACGAATCTGCATCCAGTAAAGGGATTTTTAAGCTTGATTGGAATGTCAATGATAACAACCAGTTAGCGGTTATTTACAACTGGTTAGATGCTTCTAAAGATAAGCCTGCACATCCCTCAGCACTTGGTATAAGAGGACCGAGTGCAACAACGCTTCAGTTTCAAAACTCAGGGTATCAAATTAATAACAAGTTAAATTCTTTTCAAATAGAATTGAATTCAAGACTGTCTGATAATGTTTCTAACAAAGTACAAGCAGGATATACGCACTTTGAAGATTTTAGAAATCCAATGTCATCTGCAGCTCCAGCTATTACAATCCAAAATGGTGCAGGTCAGAATTATATTATTGCAGGTCATGAACCATTTTCAATCAACAATGTTCTAGACCAAAAAGTATTCCAATTGTCAAACAATATGACAATTACAAAAGCCAACCATACTTACACTGTAGGGTTTTCATATGAAAAATTTGAATTTGACAACTCATTTAACTTAGGAGCTTACGGCTATTCCAATGCGAATGGATATGTTGGTGCTTTTGGATCTTTTGGCTCTGTTAACGATTTTTTAGCTGCCTCTACAAACGGATTATTAGCTGAAGCTTTAACAAATGCACAGGCTGTAAAAGGTGCGGATTCATGGGCTTTAGCAGAAACGAACGTTGGTCAACTCGCATTTTATATTCAAGATGAGTGGGATGTGACGGACAATTTCAAATTAACTTATGGCTTACGTTTTGATAAGCCCTTGTTCTTTGACTCTGCTGAAAAAGCACAGGAAGTTATTGATGTATCATTCTACTTACCTGAAATTCCTTACGTAAATCCAAATACCGGAGAAGTTCAATTATTGGATAGCACACAAATGCCCTCTAACGATTGGTTAATTTCACCGCGTGTTGGATTTAATTACGACGTTAAAGGCGATAGTACCATTCAATTAAGAGGAGGGTCTGGTTTATTCACAGGACGTTTTCCTTTTGTGTGGTTAGGGAACCAAATCGGAAATCCAAATGCGTATTTCTACCAAATGGTGGACCCTGATTACAAATTCCCACAAGTTTGGAGAACAAATCTAGGACTGGATCACAAATATGACAACGGATTAATCCTTACTGCTGACGTTTCTTATACTAAAGACATCAACGGTGCTCATGTACAAAACTGGGGACTTACATCGCCTTCAGGTACTTTAGCTGGTGTGGATAACAGACCTTATTATACTGATGCTGATAAGATTAACAACGCTTACGTATTTACAAATTCTGATAAAGGTCGTATTTGGAATGCCTCTTTCAAAGCACAAAAAACGTTTGACAACGGTTTATATGCCATGTTAGCTTATAGCTATTTAGATTCAAAAGATGTCAACTCTATTGAAGCTGAAATTACAGGTGATGCATTTGATTTCAATCCAGTTGTTGGTAACGCAAACTCAGATGAGCTGTCTTATTCAAGATATGGCGATACACATCGTATTATTGGAGTTGCAAGTAAAAAATGGAACTACGGTACTGATAACAAATGGGGAACAACACTTTCTACGTTCTTTGAGTATTCTCGTGGCGGTCGATTTAGTTATACCTACGCAGGAAACATCAATGGAGATACATCGTTCCAAAATAATGACCTTCTATATGTTCCAACATCAGCTGAAATTCAGCAAATGCAGTTTGATCCTGCAGGGGGTCCAGGACAAGCAGTTGCTTTTGATAATTACATATCACAAGATGATTATCTAAGCGGTCGTAGAGGACAATATGCAGAGCGTTATGGAGCACAAGCACCGTGGAGAGGGCGTTGGGATGTTAAATTTTTACAAGATTATAAAATTAAAGTCTCTGAAAACAAAACCAATACCATTCAGTTTAGTATTGATGTATTAAATATTGGGAACTTAATTAGCTCAGATTGGGGCTTGGTACAACAGCCAAACAACACGTCTCCAATTGGAGTCAATGTTGATCCGGCAACATTTGTACCAACTTATTCTTTTAATCCTGACCAAACAGAAACGTTTGGATACGATTCAAGTTTAGCTTCTAGATGGCAAATGCAATTTGGATTACGCTACATCTTCTAGTATTAATTCAATCTTATTTTATAAATTTGCGCCCTATTATTAGGGCGCATTTTTTTTAACTATAATTAAAGATGAAATACACAAGACTTACAAAAGAGCAATTAGAAGAATTAAACCAAGAGTTTATCAACTTCTTAGCAACGCAATCCATCACAGCAGATGAATGGAAAGAGATCAAGGAAAAAAAACCCGAAGTTGCTGAAGAAGAACTGGATGTTTTTAGTGATTTGGTATGGGAAGGTGTTTTGTCCAAAGTAGAGTATCTAGAAAATATAGCTCCACAACATATGTATTTATTTAAGGTCGATGGATTGCAGTTGCGATTGATTGGACTTAAAATAAAGTCGGATAACATTGATTTGACCACTAATGAAGGATTTGGATGGTTAAGAGATAACTTAATGTCGGACGACGTTGAATTATTTAATGCCGATAAAACACTTGAGGCTGATAAAAATGCGAAATTATTTGAACTTATAGTTCAAGGATCTTCCATTACAAAAGGTGAACTTTTCAAGTATTTAGACGATCTAATTGGATAGGTTCGTAAAAAGAAAGATATTTGTTAATTAAAGCACAACCATGGTATCAAAACCACGCATATCTAAAGGAACACGAGATTTCTCTCCAAAACAGTTAGCAAATCGCGACTACATTTTTAGTACCATAAAGTCAAATTTCAAAAAATTTGGATTCCAACCCATTGAAACTCCAAGTTTTGAATTGTCTGAAACCTTATTAGGAAAATATGGTGAAGAAGGCGATCGCCTTATTTTTAAGATTTTAAATTCTGGAGATAAAGTTAAAAAAGTGGATTTGCAAGCACTTGAAGAAGGCAATCTTGCTCGTTTTTCAAACTCACTCACAGAAAAGGCTTTACGTTACGATTTAACAGTTCCCTTTGCACGTTATGTTGCTCAATACCAAAATGACATAGTCTTTCCATTCAAACGCTTTCAAATTCAACCTGTTTGGAGAGCAGACCGCCCTCAAAAAGGAAGGTTTCAAGAATTTTATCAGTGTGATGCCGATGTGGTAGGTTCAAAATCTTTATGGCAAGAAGTTGAATTCATTCAATTGTATGATGCTGTATTTTCGGATTTAAACCTAGATGGCGTTACTATAAAAATAAATAATAGAAAAATATTAGCAGGCATTGCAGAATTGATAGGCGCTCAAGACAAGCTTATCGATTTTACAGTCGCTTTGGATAAACTCGATAAAATAGGGGCGGAGAAAGTCAAAGAAGAAATGCTTAAAAAAGGCATTCCATCTGAAGGGATTTCTAAGTTAGAACCTCTTTTTAATTTGACGGGTAATTTCTCAGAACAATTAGAAACTTTAAAATCTATTTTAAGCATTTCTACCGAAGGTATAAAAGGTGTAGAAGAATTAGAATTCATTGCGTCTTCAGTAGCTTCAGTAGGACTCAAAACTGCCAAACTGCAAATGGATGTTACTTTGGCACGAGGACTTAATTACTACACAGGTGCTATTTTTGAAGTAGCTGCCCCAGATTCTGTACAAATGGGTTCTATTGGAGGTGGCGGTCGTTATGATGACCTCACTGGAATTTTTGGTTTGAAAGATGTGAGTGGAGTTGGTATAAGCTTTGGCTTAGACCGTATATATTTGGTTTTGGAAGAATTAAACTTATTTCCATCAGATAAAACACAATCAACTAAAGTCCTTTTTACCAATTTTGGTACTTCAGAAAGCTTATATTCTTTAAAAGCGATTACCTCTCTACGAGCAAACTCTATTGCTGCAGAACTCTATCCGGATGCTGCCAAATTAAAGAAGCAAATGATTTACTGCAATAAGCGAGAAATACCTTATGTAGTTATGGTTGGAGAATCAGAAATGACACAAAATAAGTACTTGCTAAAAGATATGAATTCTGGCGATCAACAATTATTATCTCTAGAGCAGTTGATAAAAATTGTGTCTTAATTATTTAGTTTTTTGCAAGAAAGACGATTAGAAACTCTAGAATTTTCTCAAATTAAACATCAATAGATTCGATTAATCGCTTCTCTATCAAATTGTTTCGTTCATACGACTTCCAAAATGAATGGATAAAAAAAAGACTTTCAATTTCTTGAAAGTCCTTTTAGTATCTAGTAGCGAGAGCGGGGCACGATCCCGCGACCTCCGGGTTATGAATCCGACGCTCTAACCAGCTGAGCTACCTCGCCATAATTAGATGGCTGCAAATATAAAAACAATATATCGCCTCACAAATAAATACCCCCTTAAAAAATAAATTAATATTCTTTACAGAACTAACCAATTATTGTATATATTGGATTTTTTAAATTATAATATACCCAATGAGCGATAAAATTAAATTCGAATTAGAATTCCCTATACAAGCATCTCCTCAATTATTGTATCAATACATATCTACACCTTCTGGATTGTCAGAATGGTTTGCGGATAACGTCAATTCTAGAGGTGAGTTATTCACCTTTATATGGGATGACTCAGAAGAGCAAGCTAAAATGTTAACAAAAAAAAATGGAGAACGGGTCAAATTTAAATGGCTCGAAAGCGATGATGGTCAGTCTTATTTTGAAATCCGAATTCAAGTCGATGGCATCACAAAAGATGTATCGTTAATGGTTACAGATTTTGCAGAAGATGATGAAGTAGAAGAAACAAAGATGCTTTGGGACAATCAAATATCAGATCTTAAGCAAATCTTAGGTTCTTCTTAGACATTTTTTATTTTTAAACTATATTTGTCCTGATTTATTCAGGACTTTTTTTATGATAAATAGTAACGGCGAATTATTTTCGGAGCAACAAGCAAAACTATCGGTATTCAATCGAGGTTTGGCGTATGGAGATGCCCTTTTTGAAACCATCAAAACCTTAAATGGAAAAATCCTTTTTTGGGAAGATCATTATTTTCGGTTAATGGCATCCATGCGAATTTTAAGAATGGAAATTCCGATGGCTTTCACCCCAGAATTCTTAGAATCTCAAATTATTGAATTACTAACGCACCACAACTCCAATTCAAACTCTTTCAGAGTAAAATTTACAGTTTTTAGAAATCAGGGTGGTTTTTACACACCACAGTCTAACGATGTTTCTTATTTTATAACAGCCGAATCTTTAGATGCAGATTTATACCTATTGACCACTTCAGATTATAGAGTCGAATTATTTAAAGATTTTTATGTAACACCTGGACTCTTATCTACTTTAAAAACCAATAATAAGTTGTTAAATGTATTAGGAAGTGTCTTCGCGAAAGAGAATCAATACAACAACTGTTTGTTACTGAATACTAATAAAAGTATTGTAGAGGCACTCAATGGAAACCTGTTTTTGGTGAAAGGAAATGTCATTAAAACACCCCCTTTGGAAGATGGTTGTTTGAAAGGTATTATGCGCAAGCAAGTTTTAGAAATTATCAAAAAAATTGCTGATTTTGAATGTGTAGAAGCTTCAATATCCCCATTTGAATTGCAAAAAGCAGACGAGTTGTTTGTGACCAATGTAATCCAAGGCATTCAGCCAATTACAGCATTTAGGAAAAAGAATTTCACAACAAATGTGAGTCAAAGTATTTTAGCGAAGTTAAACATGACCGTAAGGCTGTCTTAATTATATGAAGGATTTTCTGGTGCATTGGACCAGATGCTATAATCGCCACCAAGTTCCAACATTTTTTCTTTCCAAAAACTCGTATTCACTTTTTCAATAATTGTCTTGTGGTGCTTGTTTTCAGATAAGATCCATGTATGAGCCAATAGTTCTGAGGTCAATTGATTGGTTTCCCATCCTGAATAACCAAGAAAAAAACGAATGTCATTAGAATCTAATTTATTTTGTTGAATCAACTTAGTGACTTTTTCAAAATTACCACCCCAATACAATCCTTTAGAAATTTCAATACTATCAGGAATAAGTGTTGGTATTTTGTGGATATAATAAAGATTGTCTTGTTCAACGGGTCCACCGTTATAAACTTTAAACGGAATTTCAATTTCAGGAATTAAATCTTGAAGTGTAAAATCAAGTGGCTTGTTAAGTATAAATCCAATAGAGCCATCGGTATTGTGATCGGCTATTATAATAATAGACCTATTGAACGACATATCGCCAATAATAGACGGTTCAGCAATTAGTAAATGACCTTTTTTTAAATAGATATTTGACATGTCAAGCTCTGAATTATCAATTAAATATAGGAAATATATTTTACACTCAAAAATTCTATTCGAATTGTTAAGATTGAAGTGTATCCAATAATTGAGAACTTGCCTTAAATTTGATTGTATTTTTTGCTGGAATTGCTAAAGGTTCATTTGTTTTAGGATTTCGTCCCATCCGTGCTGATCGCTCATATACAGACCAAGTCCCAAATCCTGCCAGTGAAACTTTGTTACCGTTTTGTAGTGATTTAGAAGTAGCCTCCAAGAAAGCTTCCAAGGCTTTTTGAGCGGATGCTTTTGAAATCCCTGAACATACTGCCATGTGTTCTATGAGCTCATTTTTTTTCATTTTACATGTATTAATTTATAACATTCGTGCATTATCATGAAAGGTAAATCCATTTAAAAAGGATACCGCATCCATTTGTCTTTTTCCAGGGAATTTAAAATTGATGAGTTCAATATACCCCCCTTTCACGGCAACTTTTATTGATTTTTTTGATATGATAAGTTTCCCAATCTCATGTTCGTGAGATTCAGAATGTTTCAAAACCTCATACAATTTGATATTTAAAAGTTCCTCTCCGTTAGATAAAAGTCCCCAAGCCGCAGGATAGGGATGAAGTCCGCGAACTTGATTATAGATGGTGTCTAAAGCAGAATTCCAATCGATTTTACAATTATCCTTATTTAGTTTGTAAGCAGTTTTAGTTTCTTTAAGTGGTTGTACTGTTGTTTTTTGGTCTCCACTTTCAATAACTTGAATGGTTTTTAAGACCACATCACTCCCTAGATGCATTAATTTATCATGCAATTCACCTGCATTTTCTGTGGGGTTTATATCAATTTTGGATTGTAAAATCACAGCTCCTGTATCTATTTTTTCATCAATAAAAAATGTGGTGACACCCGTTTCTTTTTCACCGTTGATAATCGCCCAATTAATAGGTGCTGCCCCTCGATAATCAGGAAGTAAAGACGCATGTAAATTAAAGGTTCCTAATGCTGGCATTTGCCATACAACTTTAGGTAACATTCTGAAAGCGACTACAATTTGGAGATTGGCATTTAAGGCTTTCAAATCAGTTAAAAAAGTTTCATCTTTTAGGTTGGTTGGTTGTAAAACTGTTAACCCTTTAGGTTTTGAAAATACCTTTACAGCTGATTCATGAATTTTTTGGCCACGACCTGCTGGTCGATCTGGTGCAGTAATAACGCCTGCAATCCTATAGTTATGTTTTAAAAGCCCATCTAGTATAGTCACCGCAAATTCGGGTGTGCCCATAAATACAATACGAATATCTTCTTTTGTCATGCCATTTTGAGTTTGTACGTGTTTCTTTCTGTTATTTCAATCAACTCTTTTTCTAAAAGGTTGGTCAGTATGGTGGTTAACTTATAGCGATTAAAAGTGGTTAACACTTCTAGTTTTCTTGAAGAAAGGGTGTCTGTTTTAAGTAAATTTAAAATTAATTTTGAATCCTTTTCTGAAATTTCACTTTTTTTTGAACGTTCTAAACAACTTGAGCAAATACCACATCGTTTTGAATTGGTTTCTTCAAAGTAAGTCAGTAGTTTCTGGCTTTTACAAACACCATCATTTTTCACATAATCAAATACTGATTGTAATTGGTCTTTTTTTAGACCGTGTTGTTGCGTTACAATTTTAGAGATTCTATGAATCGTTTTATCATCTTCTCTGGGTTCAATGAAAGTAATTTGGGCATCTGTTTTTGAGGATTCAAATTGAATAATTTCAGCTTTATTTAAAGCGTTTAAATGCATTATCACATCTTCTTCTGACAGCCTTGTTTTTTTTGCGATGGTTTGCGTGAAAATTTCTGTAGAATGGTCAAATACTCCTTCGTGACTTCTTAATATAACCTTTATAATAAGGGCTTGTTTTGGGTGTTTTTCGATGTAATTGAACAACGCAGCATTCCCAATGACGATTTGTAGAAAGGCTGTGTTCTTAAACCGTTCTTCCATTGAAATGATACTGGTTCTATCTAAAATTTTAAGAGCATTATATGTCAATATTGAAGGGAGATTATAGGTGCTACAAAATAATTTAAAATTAAAATTATGAATCGTGTCTACTCTTTCGCCATAAGAAATTTGAAAATAATTACACAGTCGATTATAGATGTTTTTTAAGAACGAACTATCTGGCAAACTGTTGATAAATTGATTTTTTGAATTCTGTTCATCAGAAATATTTTGTAGAATCACCGCATAAGCATTCTCGTTATTTCGTCCCGCACGTCCTGCTTCTTGATAGTAGCTTTCCAAGCTTTCTGGTAAATTATGATGAATCACGGTTTGTACGTCGGCTTTATCAATTCCCATCCCAAAGGCGTTCGTTGCTACCATTACTTGATTTTGATTCGCAGTCCAACGCTCAAATTGAGTATCTTTTTCTTTAGCACTTAATCCTCCATGATAGTACCCACTTGTAATCCCTATGTTGTTTAGGTACCCTGAAATTTCGAGCGTTGCTTTTCTATTTCGTACGTATATAATTGAGCTGCCTGAATATTTTTTTAATATTTGAACGGTTTTGAAATATTTATCTTCACAATCCAATGTTAAATATGCCAAATTGGGGCGTTGAAACGAGGTTTTAAAAATCTTTGGAGATATACAGTCTAATTGTGAGCTAATGTCTTCTACAACCTTGGCAGTCGCTGAGGCTGTTAATCCAATCACATTCACATTTGGGTGGAGGGTTCTTAATAATTTTATATCTCTGTATGCTGGTCTAAAATCATGCCCCCATTGACTGATACAATGCGCTTCGTCCACTGCAATTAGGTTGACATTCATTTGCTTGATACGTTCTTGCACTAAATCTTGTTGCAAACGTTCGGGCGAAAGGTAGAGGAATTTGTAGTTTCCATAGATGCAGTTATCCAACATCCGATCGATATCTTCGTAAGAAAAACCGCTAGTGAGTGCCATTGCTTTGATGCCTTTATCTTTTAAAGCATTCACCTGATCTTGCATCAACGCAATAAGAGGAGAAACCACAATACAAATCCCCTCTTTTATAAGCGCTGGAATTTGAAAGCATATCGATTTCCCTCCTCCTGTAGGTAAAAGTGCTATGCAATCTTCATTTGTCAAAACCGCGTCAATAATCGCTTCTTGTTGTGGTTTAAACTCAGAAAATTTCCAATAGTGTTCCAATATTTCAATTGGATGCTTCATTAATTTTGGTTTAAATGATTTAAAATAAAATCCATGCGTTCATCAACTGTTCCAAAAGGGGTGTTGATAATAGAATACCCATAGCCTGTATATGTTTTAACCAAAAAGTCATGAAGGACCAAGGCTTGTTCAAACGTTTCGTACCGTTCGTTGTCTTGTTCGTAAATCGCTTTCCAAGGTTTTAAAATAAAGACTTTATCGTAAATGTGCTGACTGCAAACTGTTTTAAATGAGTCTGGATAGCTGCTTTTTAAATAATCTAAATAGGCAACTACGTCGGGAAGCCCACGATCAAAAAACACAATTTCTTCTTGAAGTGTGTCTGCTTCTAAAAATTGTTTTCGACGTCCTAATAAAAGATGCTCACTAAACAATAAAGGATCTTCCAAAAATAATTGTTCGATGCCTTTTTCTTGCGCTTCTAAGGTAATTTGTCTTGAAATTTCTTCCATACAATTATAGCCTTTTGTTTTAAGCGCGTTGATCAAGGTTGTTTTGCCAGTGCCAGGCCCTCCAATAAGTGCAATTTTTTGAGTTTTCAAGTTGATTTGTATATTTCCTGTAAAATTCGTGATTTAAAAGGGAAATAAAAAATCAGATATAATGTATATTTGTACACTTAGCACTAAACGATGGATAAACCTATAAACCCAGAAGAGTTTTATAATAATTTGAAAGAGAAGCTACAGGAAACCTCTGTTTGGCCCTCTGAATATTTGTATAAATTTATTATTAAATCGGATCCTGTCAAAATAAATACTATTGAATGTATTTTTGATAATATGGGTGCGGTTATAAAAACCATTCCTTCAAAAAATGGTAACTACACGAGTATTTCTATTAATGTTGTGATGAAAAATCCCGATGTTGTTATAGAAAAATATAAAGAAGTTGGAATTCAGGTTGAAGGGGTTATTTCACTCTAAGAACAGGACTTTTAAGCATCTTTTAAAATACCATTAGACTCACATTATTTTTTTGTATTTTGCAAACACTTAAATTTTAAAACAAAAGATCGCATACATGACAGCGTTAACAGATCAACTAGAATATAATACCGAACGAGAACATTTAATCATCCCTGAATATGGAAGACATTTGCAAAAAATGATCAACCATGCCGTGGCCCAAGATTCAAAAGAAGAACGCAATCGCTTAGCAAAAGCTATCATTTCTGTGATGGGGAATATGCAGCCTCATTTACGGGATGTTCCTGATTTTCAACATAAACTTTGGGATCAATTATTTATCATGTCTGATTTAAAATTGGATGCTGAATCTCCTTTTGATAAACCAACTGAAGAAATGTTAAGCCTCCGTCCAGAACCGTTAAAGTATCCACAGAATTTCCCTAAATATCGTTTTTATGGAAACAACATAAAAACGATGATTGATGTGGCAAACACATGGGAAGCTGGCGAAATGAAAGACGGATTGGAATATACCATTGCAAATCATATGAAAAAGTCATTTCTGAATTGGAATAAAGACACCGTTGAAGATGTTGTTATATTCGGGCATCTCTTTGAACTTTCTGGAGGTAAAATTGATTTACGTAACAGTACAGAAGCCTTAAGTGAAGTTTCTAGTTTATTAAAAGTACAACGTAAATTCGCAACCCAAAAGAAACCTTCAAAAAAGAACCACCACCAAAGAAATCGAAAAAGGTATTAGTACCAAGAATAATTAGGATTTCAGAAAACTTACTACTCATTAAAATCACTAAACATTGAAAACTTTTAAAATTGAAGGCGGACACCAACTAAAAGGGGCGATTCAGCCACAAGGCGCCAAAAACGAAGCGCTTCAAATTTTGTGTGCCGTTATATTGTCACCAGAAAAAATTACGATCCACAATATTCCAGATATTATTGATGTCAATAAGCTTATAATTTTATTAGGAAAGTTAGGGGTCAAAGTAGAAAAGTTAACTAAAGGCAGTTATTCTTTTCAAGCCGACGAAATTAATTTAGAGTATTTAGAAACAGAAGCCTTTAAGGAAGATGGACGTGGGTTAAGAGGTTCTATTATGATTGTAGGGCCACTACTTGCCCGATTTGGTAAAGGATACATTCCTAAGCCAGGAGGTGATAAAATTGGTCGCAGACGTTTAGATACACACTTTGAAGGATTTATTAAATTAGGTGCTAATTTTAGATATAACCGTGAGGATCACTTTTATGGCGTAGAAGCTAAAGAGTTAAAAGGAACTTATATGTTACTCGATGAAGCATCGGTAACAGGTACTGCAAATATTGTAATGGCTGCTGTGTTAGCCACTGGAACAACAACAATCTATAATGCAGCTTGTGAGCCCTATTTGCAGCAACTCTGCAAAATGCTCAATAGAATGGGCGCAAAAATTTCAGGAATTGGTTCAAACATGCTAACTATAGAAGGGGTTAAAGTTTTGGGAGGTACTGAGCACACCATGCTGCCAGATATGATTGAAATTGGTAGCTGGATTGGATTGGCTGCAATGACTAAAAGCGAA
This sequence comes from Flavobacteriaceae bacterium, assembly GCA_018608765.1. Taxonomy (GTDB): domain Bacteria; phylum Bacteroidota; class Bacteroidia; order Flavobacteriales; family Flavobacteriaceae; genus Hel1-33-131. The sequence continues at coordinate 36,800 of JABAYY010000046.1, read as the reverse complement.
TTAACAATAAAGAATGTAAGTTGGGATGATTTGGGAGTGATTCCAAATGTATTTAGAAAATTAGGAATTACTATCGAAAGAAAAGGGGATGATATTTTTATTCCTGCGCATACAGATGGATACGAAATTCAAAACTATATTGATGGCTCTATATTGACTATTTCAGATGCCCCATGGCCTGGATTTACACCGGATTTATTAAGTATTATTTTAGTTGTGGCAACACAAGCTAGAGGAAGTGTGTTGATTCATCAAAAAATGTTTGAAAGCCGTTTGTTCTTTGTCGATAAATTAATAGACATGGGAGCAAAAATCATTCTTTGTGATCCCCACCGTGCTTCAGTAATTGGGCATGATTTTAAATCGAGTCTAAAAGCAACGACTATGACCTCTCCAGATATTAGAGCTGGGGTCTCCTTACTAATTGCTGCACTTTCTGCTAAAGGCACTTCTACGATTCATAATATCGAACAGATCGATAGAGGCTATGAAAATATAGACGACCGTTTACGTGCTATTGGTGCTAAAATTGAACGTGTCGAATTATAAAGTGGACATCCTAAACAAGATTTACCCAAATAACCAATGAATTAAATACTATGAATTTAGAAAAAGATCTTCAGGAACGTAGCCAACACAGTTGTGAACTTTGTAAAGCAACCGAAAGTCTTTCTATTTACACAGTTCAACCTTCTAAAAAAGTAAATCTTACGGATAGTATCTATGCGTGTGAAACTTGTACATCACAGATCGAAAACTCAGATTTATTAAATCCTAACCATTGGCGTTGTCTAAATGACAGTATGTGGAGTGAGTTCCTTCCCGTTCAAGTCATTGCGTGGCGTATGCTTAACCGTGTGCTTTCAGCAGGCTGGTCTCAGGATTTATTAGATATGATGTATTTGGATGAAGAGCCATTGGAGTGGGCTAAAGCTCTTGGAGATGGCGTGGAAGAATCAACTAAAGTTATTCATAGAGATGTTAATGGTGTCATTTTAGAAGCTGGTGATAGTGTCGTTCTGATTAAAGATTTAAAAGTCAAAGGATCTAGTATGATCGCAAAACAGGGTACTGCTGTCCGAAGGATTTCATTAGATCACGATAATGAAACTTACATTGAAGGAAAAGTCGATGGAAAGCACATCGTGATTATCACTCAGTTTGTTAAGAAACTTTAATTCTTACCCAAGGCTTCTTTATAAGTCGAAAGACATCGCTCTCTCGCAAATTTATGATCCACCATTGGAGTAGGATATGTTAACTCTTGATAATCAGGCACCCATTTTTTAATGTATGTATGCTCTTTGTCAAAATTGGTAACTTGTGTAGTAGGATTAAAGATTCTAAAATACGGAGCCGCATCTACACCACAACCCGCTACCCATTGCCAATTACTCACATTGCTTGAAAGTTCAAAATCATGTAGTTTTTCAGCAAAATAAGCCTCTCCTAATCGCCAGTCAATCAAAAGGTGTTTACATAAAAAACTACCAACGAGCATGCGTACGCGATTGTGCATAAACCCTGTTTGATTTAGCTCTCTCATTCCCGCATCTACAAGTGGATATCCCGTATTTCCGTCACACCATTTTTTATATTCTTCGGGGTCATTACGCCATTTGATTGCGTCGTATTGAGGTTTGAAACTTTTGGTAACAGTGTGAGGAAAATGCCATAAAATTTGCATAAAAAATTCCCGCCAAATCAACTCTTTTAAAAATGTGTTGTTACTATGTTGAATGGCTTTGGAAACAATTTCTCGAACACTTACCGTTCCAAATCGTAAGTGAGGTCCTAATTTTGAAGTCCCATCAACCGCAGGAAAATTGCGCGTAGCTTCATAATTTTCAATGATGCTGCTTTCTACTCTATAAGGTGCGATTTTAACAGGGTTAGGCTCAAAGCCCATAGATTTTAAATCCTCCCAAGGAAAAGAATCTGATTTATAAGTATTCCTTAATAATGCTTCTGATTTGAAGGCGCTGCAATGATCGGCATTAAAAGCGGCTAACCATTTTTTTGAAAATGGCGTATAGACTTTGTAAGGAAGTCCATCGTCTTTAGTGATTTCATTTTGTTCAAAGATTACTTGATCTTTGAACGATTTAAACTCTATTAATTTTGTGCTTAGTAAATCTGAAATGATTTGATCTCGTGATAGGGCATAGGGTTCATAATCTCGATTGTAATGCACCGTTTTTACATTGTATTCAATTGTAAGTTGTTCAAATATATTTTCTGGAGTCCCGTGATAAACAGACAATCCACTGCCGTGTTTTTTCAGACTATTATCGATCGTTGTTAGCTGCTCATGAATAAACTCAACTCTTGCATCATTCTTCGGTAAAGAATCTAATATAGAGGAGTCAAAAATGAAAATTGGGAGTACATCTGTGTTATGCTTTAAAGCTTCATACAATCCATGATTGTCATGCAGTCTTAAATCTCTTCTAAACCAGAATAGGGAAACAGTTTTTTTCATTAATAGGTACCAAATAATTCAATTAATTTCTTTTGTCTATGAGCGAAAATTTCTTCCAATTTAGGTTTCACAATAAACGGATGAACGAGTTGCCCTAGCCATCCCATTGGAACTTTGTAGTCAATAATATCTTCCATTTCTACACCGCCTTCAATCGCTTTAATAAAATGTTTGTGATGCCAGAGAGCATACGGTCCAAAACGTTGCTCATCTACAAAATAATGTTGTTCTTTAACTTGGGTAATTTCTGTGACCCATTTTGTTTTAATTCCTAAAATTGGGGTTACTATGTATTGTATAATTTGACCTGGATACATAGGACGATCGGCTCCAGAAATGATATCAAAACTCATATACTCTGGAGTGATGGTTTTTAGGTTGGCAGGATTCGATAAAAAATCCCAAGCTTTTTCAACACTAATAGGGAAATTTTGCTTTTTATGTAGAGTGTAAATTTTCATACTTAATTATGTAATGCGATGTAAAAATTTAAAGAGGTTGCAAGTACTAGCCAAATACAATAGGGAAGTACGTAAAAACGCTTACTTTTTAGAGACTGTTTGTATGCAATTAAAAAATAAAACATCAACACCGTCAGAACGATGATATTGACCAATCCTAAAACAATGAGGTGTTGGTTGAAAAAAAAGTAATTCCAAACTACATTCAATATAAATTGGGTGCTGAACAAAAGGACCACTTTTTTAGATCGATTGATTTGAATTAAAAAAGTCATATAAACAGAAAACAGGATCATAATACTGCTCCATGCCACTCCAAAAACCCAACCTGGCGGTGACCAAGGTGCTTGATTCAAATTAATATACCATTCTGTACGTGGGCCGTTGTTCATTAATAAACTTCCAATGGCAAGGGCACTAAAGTTAATAAAAAGAAAAAGGAGTAAACCTTTATAAAATTTCATTAGCTATTTAGTTTGTCAATTTCATCTAACAATCCCTGCGCTTCAGCATACTTAGCATCACTCGCTGATCGATTTGTAGTTGAAAGTTCGTGCCATTCCGACATTAACTTCTTGTAACGGTCTTGAAGTTTTTCAATTGGGGTTTTTGTTTTAAAAATTCCAAACATAACTTATTTTAATTGACGGGTTATTTTACTACTTAAAGGTTTCGTGATGGAATAAAAATAATCTACAAAGTCTCCTTTGTCATCGACTAAATATTTTTGAAAATTCCATTTCACAGAAGTACTTTTTATTCCATTTAGATCTTTATCTGTTAACCACTTGTAAAGTGGGTGTTGATTATCTCCTTTAACGTCGATTTTCTCAGTCATTAAAAAAGTTACTCCATAGTTTTTTGAACAAAAAGACTGAATTTGATCTGCAGAACCAGGTTCTTGACTGCCAAACTGGTTGCATGGAACTCCTATGACCATCAATTTATCTTGATAAGTGTCATATAGTTTCTGTAGGTCTGCATATTGCCCAGTAAATCCACATTCAGAAGCAACATTTACAAATAGTATGTATTTTCCTTTGTAGTCGTTTAGATCGATGGTATTGCCATCAAGACTGTTAATTTCTATTGAGTATAAAGACATGTTTTGGTTCTTTTTTATTTGTGAGTTAGTTGTAATTGAAGCTAGAAATAGGGTTAATAAAACCACTAGTTTTGATGGGTACATTTGTTATAATTTTAAGGAAACAATTCCGCAATCTAGATTAAAAATCTGACCAGAAATTGATTTAGAAACATCAGACAAAAGGTATGTTGCCATGGCAGCAACCTCAGTTGGTTCAAGGTATTTTTTCAAAGGATGTCTTTGAATCGTACTTTCAACCATGCGTTCGTTTCTCAAAAATTTAGCAGCCAACTCAGTGTCAGTGATTGTTGGCGCAATAGCATTTACTCTAATTTTAGGAGCTAAATCAGCAGCAACGGATTTTGTCAATCCTTCAACAGCAGACTTTGCAGTAGCAATACTGGCATGAAATGGCATCCCTAATTTTGTAGCAACAGTGCTAAATAAAACAATTGATGCAGACTCGCTTGTGGCGAGCGCTTTAGTGTATGCTTGAATACACTTCACTGCTCCAATGACGTTTATCTCAAAATCAGTTTTAAAGTCATCAATACTTAATCTGTTAAAAGGTTTCAGATTGATACTTCCTGGACAGTATATCAAACCATCTGCCGCTTCAATTTCGGGTAAATCATCTGTTAATACGTCACATGTGAAATGGGACAAGTTGGCATGTTGAATATCCGGAGATGTTCGACTGATGTTGACAACTTGGTGGTCGCTAAGGAGATTTTCTGTAATGGCTTTCCCAATACCTTTACTTCCTCCAATAATAATAATTTTTTTCATGCTTGTAACGGACGGCCTTTTAAACGTTTTTCAATTTTTTGTTTGATTGCTGTTAAGCGTTTCATTAAATCCATTAATTGAGGATCTTTAGAGGTCTTATAAATTTCATTAACCCCCAATATTAACGCTTTGACTTCTCTTGATGCTTCGATACGTTCACTCGTTGTTTTGAATGTGAGTGGTTTTTGTTCGAATGCTTCTGCTTGTTTTACAACATCCATAGTTATAGTTTTAAATAATTTTGTAATTCAGCAATTTTTGCTGTGGTATTAAAAGCGCCACCATAAAAAGCGGTCACAGTTGCAGAGGTATCGTCTTTGATCCCTCTGGAGGACACACAAAGATGTTTTGCGTCAATAATGACTGCAACATCCTCGGTTCCCAAAATGCCTTTTAATTCTTCTGCAATTTGATTGGTTAGGCGTTCTTGAACCTGTGGGCGTTGTGCATAATAATGTACAATGCGGTTTAGTTTTGACAATCCAATTACTTTTCCTGCTGATATATAGGATATATGTGCCTTTCCAATAATTGGCACAAAGTGGTGTTCGCAATTTGAATAAAATGTGATGTCCTTTTCTACCAGCATTTGATTATATTGATATTTATTATCAAATAACGCTACTTTTGGTTTGTTTTTAGGGTTTAATCCAGAAAATATTTCATCAATATACATTTTTGCAACACGTTCTGGTGTACCTTTTAGAGAATCATCCGAAAGATCTAATCCTAAAACATCCATTATTTCTTCAAATAAAACGGCTATTTTCTTTTTCTTTTCACCATCAGAAAGCTTGAAAGCATCCTTTTTCATAGGAGTTTCTAGACCTGTAAACAGATGATCATCCCCAATTTCGTGGTTTGAAAAACCATTTAATAGGTTTTCATTTTCTATAGTAACTTTAGTATTCATATAATTTTTTAACGCTTAGATATTTTATTGTGAGTTATTTGTCGCTGCCTCGAACATTTGAATCTTCCAGATTCAAAGGACCGCAGTTTTTGATGTTTTGTTTTTCTGCCTTGTACTCGTGCACGCCACAATCTAAAACTTTTTGGTTTCATTTGAGTGCGCATCAGCTTGATCACTTCTTGTTCGTTCAGTTTAAACTGATGTTCAATAGCTTCAAAAGTGGTTCGGTCTTCCCAAGCCATTTCAATAATTCGATCAATTTCTATCACCCCTAAATTCATAATGCAGGTATTTTATATTGTTCGTCAAATTGAACCTTTTCTTTTAATAAAGATCTTAAAAAATTCTTATTTTCATAAAAATTCTTTGATTTTTTAAAATGTATAAACTTTCCTTGAGCGTGGATGCTCATACCGTCTGTTTTGTAAAGTACTAAATGGTAAAAAGGAATGGCCCATGTGAAATTTTTGTGACCCTTTGTAATGTGTACCAAAATGCCATTTTTGCGCATTTCAATATTCGCATAATTCAAATCAGAGACAGTATTTAAAATTGGATTCAAGTTAGGACTAACCATGTCAACAATCATTCGCTTTGAACCCACACCACGACGTTTGATCGCTTCAAAAAATGTGTAAGGTTTTCCAACAAAATTATCAAATAATTCTTTGTGTTCCTTGTTGTAGTATGTTGTATCTAGAACCAATAGTAATGTTTAGCTATCAAACATACACAATGTTCAATCATTTAAAATAACAATTAAACAAATATTAACATTTTTTATGGGTGATTAAAAATTCTCGGGGGTTTCAATGACTTGAGACGCTCTTAATTTCATGGCAATTAACTCGTCAGTTGAGAATTTATTGAGCACAGAATACATCATTTTCATTCGGTGATTTGTTGCCAATTGAGAGCGTTTATCATCTAGGAAATTCCAATACAAACTGTTAAAAGGGCACGCATTTTCTCCCAAGCGTTCTTTGACGTTGTATTTACAACCACTGCAATAATTACTCATTTTATTGATGTAACTACCAGATGAAACATAGGGTTTAGTAGCGATCAATCCTCCATCCGCAAATTGACTCATTCCGCGGGTGTTGGGAAGTTGCACCCACTCCAAAGCATCAATGTAAATACCCAAATACCAATCGTCAACTTCATCGGGATTGGTTTGAGTTAATAATAAATAATTGCCAGTGATCATTAACCGTTGGATATGATGAGCATAGGCGTTGTCTAATGAGTTATTAATTGTTTTACTCAAGCAATTCATTTTTGTTTCCCCTGTCCAAAAGAACTCTGGAATGGCATGGTGATTGTCAAGTGTATTCAATGTTTTGTATTCAGGCATTTGTGCCCAGTACATACCACGCATGTATTCGCGCCAGCCAATCACTTGCCTAATAAATCCTTCCACTTGAGATATTGAAATTTCTTCGTAATTAGCTCGGTAATGCACCAAAACAGCATCCACAATTTCTTTGGGACTGATCAATTTTAGGTTCATTGCAAACGATAGGCGGGAGTGGAATAAATACACTTCCTCATTGTGCAAGGCATCCTGATAATCCCCAAAATGAACCAATAAATTTTGATTAAAGTAATCCAATTGATCTAGCGATTGTTTTCTGTTTATAGGATATGAAAATGTAGTAAGATCAAATCGACCTATGGTATCAATACCACAATTGTTTATCGTTTTTAGTATGTCACTAACAGGATTTTTAAAATCTAAAAATGGAGGGATTTCAGGTGAACCTTTCCATTTATTACGGTTGCTTTTGTCATAATTCCATTCGCCACCTTCAGGCTGCACTCCGTCCATCAATATGTGATGTTTTTTACGCATATACCTGTAAAAACGTTCCATTAAAAACTGTTTTTTCCCTTCATAAAACACAGATAATTCGTCACGTTTGGTGTAGAAATGTTCCGTATCAAATTCGGCAATTGGAATTGAAAGTGTATTGCAGAAAGATTTAAGTTGTGCGTCTAATCGGTACTCATCTGGTGACTGGTACTCAAATGTTTCAATCCCAAGAGTGGTTATGATGTCATTGAGGTTGTCTTCAAGATTTTGAAGGTTGGCTGTGTCATCTAAAGTTAAATAAACAACTTTGTGCCCTTGAGCTTCCAACTGTTTAGAAAATTCGCGCATGGCAGCGAAAAACCCCACGACCTTTTGAATGTGGTGTTCAACATAATCTGTTTCTTGACGCATTTCAAACATACAATAGACATTTGATTCTGAAACAGATTCATACCATGAATGCTGTATGTTAAGTTGATCTCCAAGTATAAGACGAAGTGTTTTCATTTTAAATAAAATTTATTTGAAGTTGTAGTACCCTTTTTTTAAATAACAGAATTAAACTAAGCTGTTTTTTTTCGTTGACTACTACATTTTTTACTACAATATTTGACAGATTCCCAATTTTTCTCCCATTTCTTTCGCCATGTAAATGGCCGTTGACATTGTACGCAAATTTTGGTAGGGAGAAATGTTTTTTTCAATGTAAATATGGCTTTATTTCTTTGGACGTTGGTATTCGATACGTTGCTTCAAAGAAGGTAACGCATATCCGTCTAAGCCATTAATCGCAACAACATTAGCTTTGGCTAAATCGACAAACCCATCGGGTTCAACAATATCATCTTTAATATATAAATCCTTGATTTCAGCTATTAGTTGGATGGTGTTGTTGGCTTTAATTAAATACTCCTCACAATAGGTGAGAGCCATTTGGATCGGTGCCCCTTTTACAAAAGGCGCATGCCAATCGTTTTTGTATTCTTCTTCGAGATTAGTAATGTCAAATTCTGAAACGCCTTTATCATATTTAGCAGAAGTGTGGTGTGCTTGCTCAATAATATCTAGGTGGATATGATTTACAGTAAACTGCCCTGTTTCTTTGATGTTTTCGTACGTATTTCTTGGCACGTCTGAAACGGGTCTAAAAACAATCCCTAGTAATGGAGGATTGGATCCTAAATGGGTTACAGAACTAAAAACAGCAACGTTTGGTGTGCCATCATTTGATTTGGTTCCAATAAGATTAGCCGATTTAAAACCGGAACAACTGTTCATCATGTTTATTCTATAAACATGGTCTAAATCATCAAAATCTTGCCGTCTTAAGTGTAACATTTAGTAATTATTAAATTGGTTAATTTTTACAGCAGATGCTTTTAAATCAAACATTAAGTTATACAACCCAAAAAAAGTACGGTTGATGTAAATAAAATGTTTAGAACCACGGTTGCCGTTAAACTTTCGGAGTTCGGTACTTTTGCTGTATCGTTGAGCTAAGTTTCTTATTTTATCAAAAAAATCAGGGTTAGAAAAATCAAATATAGGATCATGAAAAGGCATTGTAAATACACTCAGCAATTCATGAAACATTTCAGTAAAAAACACTAATTCTTCAGGTGTATCTGTAGGAGTTAAAATTTCTAATTCATACAGTTTTTCTTTGAACAACACTGGGTTGTCAATGATTTTCTTGTCTGATAATTCAAAGTAAGGAATGTAAAATTCATCGGGTATGGACTTCATACATCCAAAATCTAAAGCAATGAGTTGTGCATCTTCATTAATTAAAAAATTCCCAGGGTGGGGGTCTGCATGTACTTTTCTGAGGGTGTGTATTTGAAACATATAAAAGTCCCAAAGTGCCTGTCCAAGTTGGTTAGCCTTGTCTTTATCTGTATTGTATTTTGCAAATTCAGAAAGGTGTTCCCCTTTCATAAAATCCATCGTGATAATACGATCTGAAGAGTAATCTTCGTAATATTCAGGAAATAATAAATTAGGAATATGAACGCAGTCGTTTGCTATTTTTTTGCTTTGTGAAATTTCAAGATTGTAATTTGTTTCCTCTACCAATTTATCTTCTACTTCTTGGAAATATTTGTCAGAATCTTTTCCTTTGATATTAAACATTTTTACAGCAATAGGCTTCACCATTGCCAAATCTGATTTAATACTATCTGCAACTCCGGGATATTGTATTTTAACCGCTAATTGCTTTCCGTCTTTTTCGGCCTTATGAACCTGTCCAATACTCGCTGCATTGACAGATTCTGAATCAAATTCATCAAATATTTGATTGGGGTGTTGTCCAAAATATTTTTTAAATGTTTTGATGACTAGAGGAGAGGATAGTGGGGGGACAGAAAATTGTGCTAAAGAAAATTTATCTACGTAGGCTTGTGGTAAAATACTTTTTTCCATACTGAGCATTTGTGCTACTTTCAAGGCACTTCCCTTCAGTTGTTTTAACCCAGAATAAATATCTTCAGCGTTGTTTTTATTAAGATTTTCTTTAGCCTGTTGTTCTGTTTTGGTGATTTTTTCACCGTAATATTTCAGATAATTAACACCCACCTTAGCACCCGTTGAAACGAGTTTTCCAGCGCGTTGTATTTTTGAAGTTGGTATTCTATCAATTGACTTCATATTAGTTCATACTAATTTTTTCCTTGATTAAAAATTTCCCTAAATCTATAACACTTTTAAGCGGTGAGATGTTGATCAAATCAAAACTTGCATTGATTGATTTTTCAATAAAAATATCTGTTTTCTCAAAGGAGGTCGAAGTGTCATCTAGCCAGAACTTTAACGTTAGCATCAGTTGAATCCAGTAGGTTTCTTGAACCACACTGTCTTTAATTTGTTCTAGCTGTTTGTTTTTGATTTGTAAGACTTCAATATCTAACTCATCGATATAGTCTAAAAATTTAGAACGCAATCCTTTAAGTTTTTTTAAGTTTTCAAGTTTGTTACAGCTTTCGTTTAGGGCATATACAACATAACTTCTGTTGGCAGTTAAATTTTCAAAAAAAGTAAAATAGAAACTCAACAATTGGTTTCTAGAGTCGTATGTAGGGTAGTCTTTACTTGATTCTAAGGTCTCTTTTGTGTTTGTAAAAAAAAGACTGAATATCGTGCTTTCTAAGGTTTCAAAGTTTGCGAAAATTTTATAAAAATCAGCTTCCTCAAAGCCGTTAGATTTGGCAAAGGTGTAAATTGATTTTGGAGCGTGATTATGTACTAAAACATACTCCATGTAAAGTTTTACAAGTGAGTTTTGTGTGAGTGTATTTTTTTTTGCCATAACATTTATAGATTATGAAGTAAAAATACATCTTGTTTAATAAATCAAATATATAATTAAACAAATATTAACATTTATCATCGCAACAATTGTCGCTTTTTACCAGCTTACAACTAAACACAGCTAGAAACATTCCTATAAAAGGAGCGGTTAGATATACCCACAAGTGTGTAAAATTCCCAGAAGCAAGTGCAGGAGCTAAGGATCGAATAGGATTCATCGATGCTTTTGTTAATGGCCCAGCAAACATAGCCTCTAAAAGAATGACACTACCAATTGCAATTCCTGCAATAGGACCAATTTCTTTGCTGCCTGTAGAGACATTAATAATAACAACCATTAAGAAAAAACTTAATAGCAACTCAATAATAAAGACTTTCATCGGCTCTATGGAAGGTATTGTGGCGCCCAAATCACTTTCAGGAAATAGAAAGAGCAACACTAAAGAAGCAGCGATGGCTCCTATAAATTGAGATCCTATATATTTTGGTACTTCGTTCCAACTGAATTTTTTAGCCACTGCAAAGCCAACAGTAACTGCGGGATTAAAATGAGCTCCAGAAATATCTCCAAAAGCATAAATCATGGCCATCACAATAAGACCCCAAGTAATAGCTACTCCTGGATGGGTGATTGTTCCGCCTGTAAAATCATTGATCACCATGGCACCACAACCACAAAAAATCATGCTAAAGGTTCCTATAATTTCAGCAATGTATTTTTTCATTTTATTTTTTTTTCAAAGATACAACCTAATTTTCTTATTTATTGAGTTATAAATTTTACTAAATTGTTAATAAATATAGATACTAATAAAGTTCCAATGTTTGACTGTGTGTTTTCGTAATAAATGCCATTTCTTTTTTACAGTTTCATAAAATCACCCATTCTCTTTTGAAGGACATCCACTACGTAAAAAAATAAACTTCTCTTAAAATGTCTATTTTTTTAACCATACACAACACTTCAAAGTGTCTTAAGATCTCCTTTTCAGCAATACATTACCACTACATTGTATAATAATAAAGATGATTTCAAACGCTTTATGATTTTTGTAAAACCTAAATGTCATCAGTTTATTGAACTTGAATTTGTCAAATCACTTAAAATCAATACGGTTTTTTATTTTGTATGTTTTTTGTAGTGCTTTTTTTGTCATTTATACATTGCTTAGTCCCTATATTTAACAACAGTATAATTGGGCATAAATTAAATTATTAGTTACTACGACATTATTAAATAAATCAAATTATGAAAAACACCTTTTTAAGAATAGTTCTTTTTTTAATTACAACCAGCGTTTTTGCTCAGGCAGATAAAGTTACAGTTGTTAACAATGAAAATGGAATGAAATTAGTTGTGAATGGAGAAGACTTCATGATCAATGGAATGAACTGGGATTATTTCCCGATTGGAACCAATTATTCCTATAGTTTATGGAAGCAATCTGATGATGTGATTAAGGCAGCATTGGATGCAGAAATGGGCTTGCTAAAAAATATGGGAGTCAATGTGATAAGACAATACACAGGAGTACAGCCAAAATGGATTCAATATATTTATGAAAATTACGGTATTTATACGTTGTTAAATCATTCTTTCGGTCGTTATGGTCTTACTATAAATGGTGCTTGGGTTCCCGTAACTGACTACAGAGATCAAGCAACTCAAGAGTTGTTAATATCTGAAGTAACTACATTGGCAGAAGATTATAAGGACACACCTGGATTATTAATGTTTCTTTTAGGAAATGAAAATAACTACGGTCTATTTTGGGCTGGTGCTGAAACAGAAGACTTTCCAGACGAAGAAGAAAAAAGAGATTTTGTTGGCGAAGAGCGTGGAAGACCCATGTATAAACTCATGAATGATGCTTCTATTAAAATGAAAAGCATTGATTCCTCTCATCCTATAGCAATTTGTAACGGAGATGTTTTATTTATAGATATCATCGCCGAAGAATGTAAAGACATTGATGTTTTTGGAACCAATATGTATCGTGGGCCTTCTTTTACAGATGCATTTAAGACGGTTAAAGAAAAATTAGATATGCCGATTATGTTAACTGAATTTGGTGCAGATTCTTTTAACGCTTTAGACAATGCTGAAGACCAAAAAATGCAGGCCTATTACATGGTTTCAAATTGGAAAGATATTTATGATAATGCCGCCGGTCTAGGGAAATCAGAAAATGCAATTGGTGGATTTACATTTCAATTTAGTGATGGTTGGTGGAAGTTTGGACAAACTAAAAACTTAGAAGTTCATGATAACAATGCCTCATGGTCAAATGGGGGATATCAACTTGATTTCGCACCGGGTGAAAACAACATGAACGAAGAGTGGTTTGGTATTTGTGCAAAAGGCCCTACTAATTCAAGAGGACTTTATACACTATATCCACGTGCATCTTATTACGCATTAAAAATAGCTCATCAATTAAATCCTTATGAAGAAGGTGTTACATCTGATTTTGTTAAATCACACTTTGATAACATCGAATTAATGGATGCAGTTCTTCGAGCAAGAGGAGATAAAGCTGCTTTAGGTGGCAATGAAAAAATCAAACTAAGCAATTTAAGAGCTGAGTTTACAACCTTCAATACAGGCGGTACACTTATTACAACCCCTGATAATGCAGACCCTAATACAAATGGATATCCAAACGAGCTAGGATTTGATCACATGCAATCTTATTTTATTGGAGTTGAAGGAAACCCTTCTTCTAATATGCGTGCCAATGTAAATTTCAACATTCTAGGTCATGTCGCTGAAAATCCAATAGATGAAATCTTTTACGAAAATGTAGGGCGTCCAATTACCGTCAATACTGACGAAGGAAACGTGAATATTACAGATCCAAACAGAGTGAGAATTTACAATGCTGAATTTGACTGGAATGCTAAAGATTTTAATTTAAGAGGTTTTTATAGAACGGGGCATTACCACTGGGCTTATGAAGGAGATTTCTTTAACTTGTACAGAGAAGCAAATTACGGGCCTAACTTAGATCTATATAATGGAGAAATTTCAGGAATTGAATTTGATGCAAAAGGAGCTTTAAATGGTTTAAAAGCCGCTTTTGGACCACAACTTTGGTGGGGAGCGAATCCAGCGGTTCTTTTAAAGTACGGAAGAAATCTAGGAAATTGGGGTGTAACTGCTGTTTACCACGAAGATATTGATGATGTAGGTAGAGCCGTGACTTCAATTGCAATACCACTTCCAAAAACACGTAGAGTTACTTTACATGCCGAAAGAAAATTTGGTGCTTTTAATTTTGAAATCGGAGGTATATGGGGTGGACAACCTTTAAACGGTCGTAAATTTCAAATAGCAGAAGGAACGACTGATAACTATGTTATTTATACAGACGAAATTAATGAAAAAGACAACTGGGGTGCCAAAGCGAAGCTGACTTATGAAAAAGGTCCTATTAAATGGTATGCTCAAGGGGCAAGCATGGGCTTAGTTGCTAATGGAGGAGCTGATCAAACACAAACATTCACAGGTTGGAAATTAAAGGATACAGGAAGCGGTAACCAAAACAACTTCCTTTCTGGATTCGCTTATACTTTTGGTGATTTTCAAATCGCACCTAACTTTTTATGGCAAAAACCAATTGTTGCTGCCATGCCAAACGATTTAAACGGAGGAGCTGGACGTCTAAGAAATGTTCAAGATGATCCGTTTGCGGTAAGAGCCAACAGAGAAACTACAGCTGGTGAGCTCTTATTATCTTACGATCCTACACCAGGTACTTGGATGTACGAATGGGACAACGATAGAGCTGAAGACGCAAAATTCGCCTTCAATCTTGGTTTTGTATTCCGTCACCATCCAACCGCTCAAGATGCAGCAGTTGGATTCTTAGCAAATCGTACCTCTTTTGCGTTTCCAAACGCCGCTCCTGCACAAGATTTATGGGAAGCACACTCGCGAATTGTCTCTAAGCTAAGTCCAGACCTTGGATTTATAGCCAACCTTTATGCAGGTAACGCACAAGCAAATGGTAGCGACGATCGTTTAATAGAACGATTTGGTGGAGATGTTCGATTAATTTATAACAAATTAAAACTAACCCATACCATAAAGTTTAATGATTGGGGACCTTTTGATTACCACCGAGATTTTAACTTAACGTACCCTGTACAGTTAATGTTAGACTTATCTACTACCTTAGGAAAACCAGACTGGTTTATCCTTCCAAATACGCAAGTAGGAGTTCGTGGAACATGGCGTTCATTAAATCAAAACTCTCCAAGATTTTCTCCTAATTTCGTACCACCCAATACGTACCCAGCAGTACCACCAATCAGTTCTGTAGGGTTTCCTAATGGAAGCGAATGGGAAATTAGAACATACATTCATATTAATATCGGAAAATAAAACACTGTAAAAATGAAAAATATAAAATTTATGTATTCCAAAATTACACTCCTCACAGGATTACTTTTTGTAATTACAATGAGTTGTGAAAGAGATACTTCTGATCAAGCAGAATTTGCAACTCTCTCTAAAACAGGAGAGATTTTTACAGATTCTCCAATAGGACTTGGGAGTGATTTCTACTTTCCATACTTAGGATCCAAAGCAACCGCTTGGTCCGTTGATGAAAATGAAGGCTATGAAAGCGCTGCTTCTATGCGTTTTGATGTACCAAATGCAAATGATCCAGATGGAAGTTACGCAGGTGGTATTCTTAGAGTTGATGGATCAGGGCGTGATCTTACAGAATTCGATGCACTTACCTTTTGGGCAAAAGCTTCACAAGGCGTTGTTATTGGAGAAATAGGATTTGGTCAAGACTTCGGGTTAAACCAATATCAAGTCAATGAAACAAACGTAAACTTAAGTACAAACTGGGTAAAATACGTTATTCCAATTCCAGACCCTTCAAAACTATTTGATGAAAGAGGAATGTTTTGGTATTCAGCAGGAACTCAAAACACAGGTGGATCTGGTTATACATTCTGGATTGACGAATTAAAGTTTGAAAAACTAGGAACCATTGGTCAACCAAGACCAGCAATTGCAAATGGTCAAGATATTGTACAAGATGCCTTTGCAGGAATTAATCTAGAAGTAACCGGACTTACACAAACATTCAATTTGGGTTCTGGTCTTAACAAAACAATTAATATAGCTCCAAGTTACTTTGACTTTTTATCTTCAGACCCTAGTTTGGCATTCGTCGATCAATTTGGAGTTATCAGTGTTAATAATGGTACAGCAGTTATTACAGCTAGTTTAGGAGGCGTTGAAGCTCAGGGCTCAATGACAATTAATACAGTGGGTGGGTTTGACGTTGCACCAACTCCTACACGAAACCCTAACGATGTAATATCTCTTTTTAGTGATAGCTATACAAACGTTCCGGTGGACTTTTTTAACGGCTATTGGGAGCCTTTTCAAACAACATTATCCAACGATTTTGTAGTGAATGGTAATAATATGATCAACTACACTAACTTTAATTTTGTAGGAAATCAATTTTCAAATCCTACTGTAGATGCTACAGATTTTCCTAACCTACACATTAATATCAATTTACCAGAAGTACCTTCTAATCTTGACCTTTTAATTACTTTGAAAGATTTTGGTGCGGATGGAGTTGATGGTGGAACTGATGATACAACTCAACAAGTATTTTTTAATGGTTCTGATTTTGTGGCTGGAGAATGGAGTACTTTAGAAATCCCAATCTCTCTAGCGAACAAAAATAACATGGGACAGATTATTTATGAAAATGTTAATGGATCTTCGTTAACAGAGCTTTATGTAGATAATATTTATTTCTATAGAGGAAACTAGATTATTATAAATTTAAAAAAATCAAAACATGAATAAAATAAATAAATATAAAATGAGGATTCAAACATTACTATTGAAGTCTTTTGTTTTTGCATCAATTCTTACACTTTCAAATTGTTCTAACGACGAAACTCAATCAGTAGCATCGTTCACAAATTTAGTTATGGCAGATGAGTTTGATGTAGAAGGCGCTCCTAATTCTGAAATTTGGAACTACGATATAGGTACAGGATTTGATGGATGGGGTAATAATGAATTACAATATTACACAGACCGCTCAGAAAATGTAACTGTACAAAATGGTTTATTAGTAATTTCTGCGATTCAAGAGGATTATAATGGTTCTTCCTTTACATCAGCTAAACTACTTACCAAAGGAAAATTTTCTCAAGCTTATGGACGTTTTGAAGCACGTATTAAAGTTCCCGGAGGATCAGGTCTCTGGCCTGCATTCTGGCTCTTAGGAGAGAATATTGATGCAGATGGATGGCCTCAGTGTGGAGAGATTGACATTATGGAGTACCGCCGACAAGAGCCTACAAAAGTAAGTGGGTCTATTCATGGACCAGGGTATTCTGGAGAAACAATCCCGCAAGGACAAGTAACCAAAAGTTATGACTTAGGAAATGACCGCTATGATGCTGGATTCCATGTTTTCGGAATTGAGTGGAGCCCAGACTATATTAATTATTACATAGATGATGTATTGTACAATCAAATCACACCTTCAGATATTGTTGTAACTCCAGCAGATGCTGTTTACACTCTTAACGATGGCGTTGCAGCGACGGATGATACAGAAGCTATTGAACCGACAGATGTGACAGGTGATTGGGTTTTTAACAAACCTTTTTATATCGTCATCAATTTAGCTGTTGGAGGGAATTTCCCAGGAAGTCCTGCTAGTGGAGAGACGTTTCCACAAAACATGCTTGTAGATTACGTAAGAGTATATAAACAATAGTAACAACTAATAAAAAAGACAATGAAAAATTTAATTAAAACATTAAAAAAAGTTTCACTACTTATATTGGCAATCAGTTTTATGGGTTGTGATGATGATGAAGCAGTTTTACCACAACTTACAGCTGGTTTTACACACACGATTAATGCGAATACAGGAACAGTAACCTTTATCAACACATCCATAAACGCCTCATCATACGCATGGGATTTTGGAGATGAAAGTTCTTCTGCACTTATCAACCCTGTGAACGTATATGCTAACGGAACTTACTTGGTAGTTTTAAAAGCATCCAATGTCGCTGGAGCATTTGACATCTTTTCCGATGAAATCACAATTTCAACTACTGAAGTTGTAGGGACTTGTGATGCCGAAACAGCAGAGTCACTTTCTGCCTCCGACTTGAATATTACATTTATGTCAGACCCATCTGCTGATATTACTTCAGATGGTGCAGGGTTTTCTTGGATAAACAATCCAGATTTTGATAATGCTGTAAATACCTCTTGTAAAGTGGGTCAAATCGACAGAACCAGTGCAGCACAGTATGCAAACAACCAATTAAACCTAGATGCGAAACTAGATTTTAGTTCAAATTCGGGCTTTAAATTGAAAGTATGGTCACCAACGGCTAGCACAAATGTATTATTAAAATTAGAGGATCAAACCAATGCAGGGATTTTTAAAGAAGTTTCAGCTACCACGTCGGCAGACAGTGCTGGAGCATGGGAAGAGATTAGCTTTGATTTTGAAAGTGCAGATTCTAACAAATTTGATAAAGTTGTAGTGTTCTTTGAATTAGGCACTTCAACTGAACAAACATATTATATAGACGATCTAATGCTTTATGGCAACGGCAACGGCGGCGGCGGCGCATGTACCCCTGAAACAACGGAATCTTACAGTGCTGCAAACGTTAATATGACATTTCAAACTGATCCATCTGCTGATTTTATTTCTGATGGAGCAGGTTTTTCATGGGTAGATAATCCAGATTTTGACAATGCTGTAAACACTTCGTGTAAAGTTGGTCAAGTGGTAAGAGGTAATAACAACCCTTGGGATAACAATCAATACGATTTAGATGCAAAACTAGATTTTAATGCAAATACAGGTTTTAAAATTAAAGTATGGTCTGCAAGACCAAATACTGAGGTGAGATTAAAGTTAGAAGAAATTGGAAATGCTGGTAACAATACTGAACAATTTTTAACGACTTCCGTTACGAGTGGATGGGAAGAATTAACATTCCCTTTTACAGCTGCGGACAGTAATAAATTTAACAAGATTGTTCTTTTCTTTGATTTAAATACAACGAGTACAGATACCTATTATTTTGATGATTTAAGACTATACGGCAACGGCAATAGCGGCGGCGGCGGCGGTGGTTCTTATAACCTTACGCTTCCTATTGATTTTGAAACATCTGGATATGGGGCTAGTTGGTCATGGAATGTTTTTGAGAATGATTCAAACCCACCACTAGAATTTGTAGCAAATCCAAATTCATCAGGAATAAACACCTCAGCTACTGTGGCTAAATTTACAGCACTTCAATCTGGGAACCCTTGGGCTGGTACTGAAGTTGCACATGGAGAAATGGGAATTACATGGGATCTTTCTGCGTCAAATGATATCATTAAAATTATGGTTTACAAAACTGTAATCAGTGATGTTGGAATTAAATTAGTCAATCCAAGTGGAGGCGCACAAGTAGAAATAAAAGTTGCAAACACTGTAATTAATGCATGGGAAGAACTAACATTTGATTTTAGCAGTCGTATTGGAAATGGACAAGATGGCTCAACAAATATTGATCAGATTGTTGTATTCCCAGATTTCAATGCAAGAACCTCCGATAATGTGATCTATTTTGACAACATAACATTTCAATAAAATTTTCATAAGGCTAGAGCAAAAATCCCTAGCCTTATTTTTTTAATCATTAATACTGCATCAATATCGAATGTAAATAATATATCCTTAAAAGAAATGCTATAATTTTCTTTTATCAAGATAAATGAAATAAAATAGGAATAAAAAGTTAATGGTTAAGATATTTATAACGACCCTTTTTTATTTTTGAAATCTCAAATTAACTAATATTAACCAATCAACTCTAAGCAGTTAAACGATATTAAAGAATTATAAACTTCGGATGATCATCAAGCGAAGTTTATTGACAAAAAATTAAATGACAAAAAAAACTATTTTTTCAGGAAAAAATAAAGATGCAAATCAGGGTAAAGACATTGAAGGAACTTTGGTTCATATAGACAACGAAGTCTATTACAAGATTTCTAATAGTGACAAAATGAGACCATTTTTTATGAGCATTGTTAGTGATTCAAACCACTGGATGTTTATATCAAGTAATGGAAGTTTAACCGCAGGTAGAAAAAACTCTGAATTTGCTTTATTTCCTTATTATACAGATGACAAAATAACCGAAGCTTCTGAAATTACAGGAAGTAAATCTATTTTTCAAGTAGTCAAAAATGATGAAATTCATTTATGGGAACCTTTTTCTGATCGTTTTGCTGGAAAATATAAAACCACTCGAAATTTATACAAAAACGAGTATGGTAATAAAGTTTTATTTGAAGAAATTAATCACGATTTAGAACTGACCTTTCAATACCAATGGAATTCTACTAACACTTTCGGGTTTATAAAAAAATCTAAGCTCATCAATACTGCAGCTACTAAGGTTGAAGTTAATGTATTAGATGGAATTCAGAACATTTTACCCTATGGAGTTGGAAGCGATTTACAGAATGCAAGTAGTAATTTAGTTGATGCATACAAACGTAGTGAGTTGGAACAAAGTTCAGGTTTAGGAATCTATGCCTTAAGTGCAATCATTGTCGATAAAGCAGAGCCTAGTGAAGCTTTAAAAGCAAATATCGTTTGGTCTTTAGGTTTAGAGAATTCTAAATATTTATTATCCTCATTACAACTTGATAGTTTTAGAAAACAACATGAAATTTTAGAAGAGACGGATGTCAAAGCTGAAAAAGGCGCTTATTTTGTGAACTCTCAAATTGTGTTGTCTCCACAAGAAGATAAAGGATGGTTGCTTGTCGCAGAAGTCAATAAAAACCATTCCGCAATTGCAAAGTTGATCAACAAAATTAAAACCAACGATGGTTTATGGGAACTGATCCATCAAAAAATTGAGAAAGGAACTACACGATTAATCGCTTTAAATGCTGCTTCTGATGGATTACAACTATCGGCAGATAAATTCAAAGACACACGTCATTTCTCAAATACCTTATTCAATATTATGAGAGGTGGGATATTTGATGATAATTATCAGATTGAAAAATGGGATTTCAAAAACTATCTTTCAAAAGCCAATAAAAAAGTTGCGAGAACCACTGAAGAAAATATTGAGAAACTTCCAGAAAAATTCACCCTATCGGTACTACAAGAGCTCGCACATGAAGTCGATGATACGAACTTCAGACGTTTGTGTTTTGAATATATGCCGTTAAAATTCAGCCGACGTCATGGAGATCCGAGCCGTCCTTGGAATAAATTCTCTATCAATACAAAAAGTGAAATTGATGGCTCAAAAATTTTAGATTACGAAGGAAACTGGCGTGATATCTTCCAAAACTGGGAAGCCTTAGCGCATTCATATCCTGCGTTTATTGAAAGCATGATCCATAAATTCTTAAACGCAACCACATTTGATGGCTACAATCCATACCGTGTGACCAAAGGTGGCTTTGATTGGGAAACTATTGAGCCAGACGATCCTTGGTCGTACATCGGGTATTGGGGGGATCACCAAGTGATTTACTTGCTCAAATTTTTAGAATTTATTGAAAGCCATCAGCCTGGTAAATTAGCAACTCTTTTTGATAAAGATTTGTTTGTCTATGCAAACGTTCCTTATAAAATCAAGAGCTATGATGCCTTGCTTGAAAATCCAAAAGATACTATTGAATTCGATGAAGCATTAGATCATAAAATTAGAGAACAACGCGTAGAGCTAGGAGCCGACGGTGCCTTGCTTCGTGATGAAAATAGATTTATTGTAAAAGTTAATTTTATTGAAAAAATACTAGCTACTACTTTAGCTAAACTTTCAAACTTTATTCCAGAAGGCGGAATTTGGATGAATACGCAACGTCCCGAATGGAACGATGCCAACAATGCCTTGGTAGGAAGTGGAGTTTCTATGGTTACTTTGTATTATTTACGACGTTTCTTAAAATTCTTTGACTCCGTTATAGTTCAATCTGATTTAGAAACTGTTGAAGTTTCTAAAGAGCTAGTGACTTTCTTTGACGCCATTTCGACAACTTTTAAAGACAATCAGCATTTACTTTCTGAACGCATCAACGATACAGATAGAAAAGTGATTTTAGACGCTTTAGGAAACGCTGGAAGCACCTATAGAGATCAAATTTATAATGCCGCTTTTTCAGGAAGAAAAAATGAAATATCTATTCAAGAATTAAAATCATTTATTGAGGTAAGTCTTCAGTACTTAGAGCACTCGATTGAAGTCAATAAACGAGAAGATAATTTGTATCACGCGTATAATTTAATGACTATAAACGACAACAACAGCGTTTCAATTTCATATTTAGATGAAATGTTAGAAGGTCAGGTTGCAGTTTTAAGTTCAAAATATTTATCAACCAAACAATCCTTATCTGTTTTGGATGCAATGAAAGCAAGTAAGCTTTTCCGTCCAGATCAATACAGTTATTTACTATACCCAAATAAAGAATTAAAAGGGTTTATTGAACGTAATACAATTTCTAAAGCTGCTGTTGCGTCCTCTAAGTTATTTGGTCAGCTCGTTTCAGATGGAAACGTACAGATTTTAGAGAAAGATGTTAATGGCGACCATCATTTTAGTGGAAACTTTAAAAATGCCAACGATTTAAAAGCGGCCTTATTAGAACTTTCAGGAACTTCTTACGAAGCACTAGCGAAGTCAGAAACTCCAAAAGTTCTTCAAATATTTGAAGAAGTCTTTAATCATAAAGCCTTTACAGGCCGATCAGGTACTTTCTATGGCTATGAAGGATTAGGTTCTATTTACTGGCACATGGTATCTAAATTGCAATTATCTGTTTTAGAAACTTGTAATTCTGCCATCGATTCTGAAGCTGACGCGGTTTCAGTGGGGAGATTACTTGAACACTATTACGAAATTAATGCAGGAATTGGTGTGCACAAATCACCAAAACTGTATGGCGCATTTCCAACAGATGCATATTCGCATACACCTGCTGGGAAGGGAGCACAACAACCCGGAATGACCGGACAGGTAAAAGAAGATGTATTGTCACGTTTTGGTGAATTAGGAGTGGAGGTTTCAGAAGGGAAACTAGGATTCAATCCTCGTTTGTTACGAAAGAATGAGTTTTTACAAGAAAGTAACATCTTTCATTACATCGCTATCCCTACCAAAAAAGATAGCATTCTCGTTTCAGAAGGTTCGCTTTGTTTTACCTACTGTCAAGTACCCATTATTTATAGCATTTCTGAAGAAGACAGTTTAACAGTTGATTTCAGTAATGGAACTTCAAAAACGTTTAACAACTTAAGCTTAGATACAAAAATAAGTGAGCAGGTATTTAATCGTAATGGTGAAGTAATTCAATTAAATGTAAACGTTAAACAAAGTCGCTTAAAATAATATTTATATGACATTATGAGAAAAGCAACATTCATATTAAATTTAATACTGCTTGTTTTTCTTGTAATGTCCTGTAATGAAAGTCAGTCAAAAAAAAATAAACCAAACGATCAAATACAAATAAAAGTGACAGCTAAAGATATATTAGGAAATTCAAACTACTTGGCAATCTCTTATGGAGGGTATCGAAAATCATCCAGAGATTTTCAGCCTACAGTTGGAGAGCTAAAAGAAGACATGAAAATTCTTCATGCTATGAACATCCGAATATTGCGAACTTATAATGTTCAATTAGCTCAGGTCTCAAACATTTTGAAAGCGATACGCGAATTAAAAAATGAAGATCCCACCTTTGAAATGTATTTGATGCTAGGGGCTTGGATTGATTGTTTAAATGCTTGGACTGATAGGCCTGTAAATCATAATGTCGAAAGCGCTCAGAACTCGGAAGAAATTAATCGTGCTGTAACGTTGGCAAATGAATATCCAGATATTGTAAAAGTTATTGCTGTTGGAAACGAAGCCATGGTCAAATGGGCAACCTCTTATTTTGTGCAACCCAATATTATTTTAAAATGGGTTTCACACTTACAAGCGTTAAAAGAAACAGGAAAATTATCAAAAGATATTTGGATTACAAGTTCAGATAATTTTGCATCATGGGGTGGAGGAGATCCACAATACCACACTGAAGACCTTACAAAATTAATAAAAGCAGTGGATTACGTATCCGTACATACGTATCCAATGCACGACACACATTACAATCCTGTTTTTTGGGGTGTTTTTGGAAAAGAAACAGAGCTATCCAGTTTAAAACGAATTGATATTGCTATGAATCGTGCAAAAAATTACGCCATCTCTCAACATGACAGCGTAGCCAGCTATATTAAAAGTTTAGGCATCAAAAAACCAATTCATATAGGAGAAACAGGTTGGGCGAGTGCTTCAAATGGCTTTTATGGCTCTAAAGGGTCAAAAGCAACCGATGAGTATAAGGAAGCCATTTTTTATAATAATATGCGCCAATGGACAGATCAAGATAATATGTCTTGTTTCTATTTTGAAGCCTTTGACGAACCTTGGAAAGATGCTCATAACAAGGGAGGTTCTGAAAACTATTTTGGTTTATTCACAGTAGATGGGAAAGCAAAATATGTCCTTTGGGACTTAGTAGATCAAGGCGTTTTTGATGGGTTGACTCGTAACGGAAAACCGATCACGAAAACTTATAATGGCAATAAAGAAGCCTTGTTACTTGAAGTTGAATTGCCACCAGTTAAAAATAAATTATAATTAATCACAAACAACAAATAGTTTGAAAACGTATCATTTTTTAATATTATCAATAATGCTCACAGCGTGTACCTCCAAACAATCACTAGAAGTTAAAGTGTATGAGACTTCTGTAAATGGAAATAAGTTAGCTGAAATTTCAGAATTTGAAACTTCTGAAAACCCCTCTAAAATTCAATTAAACCCAGAAACAATTTTTCAAACTATCACTGGTTTTGGCGGGTCGTTTACCGAATCTTCGGCGTCTTTACTAAATCGTTTGAGTAAAAAAAATAGAGATACGATACTAAACGCTTACTTTAGTGAAGAGGGTGCCAACTACACACTGACCCGTACTCATATTAGTTCTTGTGATTTTTCATTAAATAATTACACTTATGCACCTGTCGCCGACGATATGGATCTAAAGCATTTTAGTATTGAAGAAGATCAAGACGATTTAATCCCAATGATAAAAGATGCTATGGCAATCTCTAAGGAGGGCTTTAACATCATAGCATCGCCTTGGACCGCTCCGCCATGGATGAAAGACAATAAAAACTATGTGGGTGGTAAATTATTGCCAGAGTATTACAGTGCGTTTGCATTATATTTTTCAAAATATTTAGAATCGTATAAAAACGAAGGCATTGATATTTGGGGGTTAACACCCGTAAATGAGCCACATGGAAATGGCAATAACTGGGAGAGCATGCATTTTTCTCCAGAAGAAGAAACGGATTTTGTTCAAAATCATTTAGGCCCAAAACTTGAAGAAGTAGGGAGAGCAGATATTAAAATTTTAGGATACGATCAAAACAGAGATGGCCTAAAAGAATGGGTCGATGTTATGTATAAAGATGAGGCATCCTCTAACTATTATGCAGGAACTGCTATACATTGGTATGAAAGTACCTATGACTTTTTCCCTAAAGCATTACAGTATGCACATGAAAAAGCACCGAACAAATACTTAATTGAAACGGAAGGGTGTATCGACTCTGAAGTCCCAAAATGGCAAGATGACAAATGGTATTGGTCTAAAGAAGCAACAGATTGGGGTTACGACTGGAGAGAACCTGAAAAAAAATATTTACACCCAAAATATGCCCCTGTTAATAGATATGCACGTGATATTATAGGCTGCCTAAACAATTGGGTAGATGGATGGGTAGATTGGAACATGGTCTTAGACCGACAAGGTGGACCAAACTGGTTTAAAAACTGGTGTGTCGCTCCAATCATCGTAGATCCTGATAACGATCAAGTTTACTTTACGCCCTTGTATTATACGATGGCACATTTTAGTAAATACATCCGACCAGGAGCAAAAGTGATTGGTCTGGATAAATCGGATGTAGATTTACAAGTTACTGCTGCGCAAAATCCTGATGGATCTATTGCAATAGTCGTTTTTAATGAAGGAAAAGAATTAAAAACCTTTGAGCTTTCTTTAGGGGAAACTTCAAAATTAATAACAATACAACCCCAAGCAATTCAAACTATAGTAGTACCAAAATAATACACAAACCAACACACAAACTAAAAATCAATTCACTATGTCTATAAATTTAGAAAAAGTACCATTCGGCCAAAAAGTAGCCTTTGGTATTGGTATGCTTGCCAATCAAATGTTTCCAGCAGCGCTTGGAATTTTTATGGTAGTTTTAGTTCAGGATTTAGGATTTCCCGGTTGGATGTGGGGTGTTATTTATTTTTTCCCAAGACTCTTCGATAGCTTTACAGACCCTATTATGGGATATATCTCAGATAACACAAAATCACGATGGGGACGACGACGACCATATGTGATAATTGGTGCTATTATTTTGTGTATCTCATTTATTGCTATGTGGCAACTTTATAAAGATGCTGGAATTGATTATAACTTCGTTTATTTTATGATTTGGTCATTTCTATTTTATTTGGGAATTACCATCTTTAGCGTTCCTTATGTTGCAATGGGGTATGAGATGAGCAATGATTTTCACGAACGTACTAGCATCATGGCAACTGCTCAATTTATAGGGCAATGGGCCTGGGTGATTGCGCCTTGGTTTTGGGTGATTATGTATGACCCTGAGTGGTTTGAATCTGCAGAAGTTGCGACGCGAACACTTGCCATTTGGGTTGGAGTTATTTCCGCTATTTGTGCGATGATTCCAGGAATATTTATTAAAAGTAAATCAACTTTAGACGAAGATTATTCTCCTCTAAATTTAAAAAATATAGGAAATAGTTTGAAAGAAATAGGATCAGGTTTTGTAAGTGCTTTTAAAATCAAACCATTTAGAAAACTATGTATCGCTACTTTTTTAGTGTACAACGCATTTATGACGATTGCCTCATTTTCATTCTTTATTATTGTTTATCACCTCTTTGAAGGTGATGCTGGAGCAGCTGGAATTTGGCCGACACTTTTTGGTTGCTTAGGAGCTCTCGGCACCACCTTTTTAGTGATTCCTATCGTGGCTAAAATGTCTAAATTGATGGGAAAAAAGAAGGCCTTTTTGATTTCACAAGGAATATCTGTTTTAGGGTATTTGATGCTTTGGTTTCTCTTTATTCCAGGAAAACCCTATATGTTTATTTTTGCACTTCCTTTTTTCTCCTTTGGTATTGGAAGTTTATTTTTATTAATGATGTCTATGACAGCCGATGTGATTGATTTAGATGAACTCAATACAGGGCTGAGAAGAGAAGGTACTTTTGGAGCTATCTATTGGTTGATGGTCAAATTTGGTTTTGCAATTGCTGGAGGTTTAAGTGGTTTAATAATGAGTTCAGTAGGTTTTGACTCGGGAGTCGCTCTTCAACCCGAGGGTGCCGTTTATGGATTACGACTATCGTTTTCAGGAATACCAATATTAGGAACCGTTATAGCTATGATTGTAATGCGAAATTATAGCGTTACAGAAGAAAGCGCTGGAGAAGTACGTGCGGAATTGGACAAACGAATCAAGTCTGAACAGAAACCAACATCGTTTTATCAAACCAATAAACTAGCAACCTTACTCGCTTCAGGAATCGAAATAGATAATTCTTCAGATATGGACTTTACTTCCAAATCCGAAGCAGACATCAAAGCTCTATTCTCAACAAGTTTAAATAACGGGTTGCACGGTTTGTGTTTTAGTCCGTATTTGGAAGGTCAAAACATTGGAGATCAATTATCAAAAGCTCAAATAACCAAGCGTATGGATGTGATTGCTCCCTACACCCAGTGGGTGCGTTCTTTCTCTTGTACTGAAGGAAATGAGCACATTCCAAAAGTGGCACAACAAAAAGAGCTTAAGACCATGGTTGGTGCCTGGATTGGTGATGATAAAACTCAAAACGAAAAAGAAATTAAAGCGCTCATAAAACTAGGAACATCTGGTTTTGTAGATATAGCAGTTGTAGGAAATGAAACCTTAATGCGTGAAGAGCTCAACGAAGATGAATTGATTGCCTATATAAATAGAGTTAAAAAAGCACTTCCTGGCATCCCTGTAGGTTATGTTGACGCTTATTATCAGTTTGAAAAAAGATCAAAACTTATTGATGCATGTGATGTTATTTTAGTAAATTGCTACCCGTTTTGGGAAGGCTGTAATATCGATCAATCTGCGACTTATTTAAAGCAAATGTATGCCGTTACACAGCAGTTAGCAAAAGGAAAACCAGTGATTATTACAGAAACAGGTTGGCCAAATAAAGGAGATAGTTTAGAATCCGCAAAACCAACAGAAAATAATGCAATGAAGTATTTTATCGATACTTCCAATTGGGCGCAAAAAAATGAAATACCATTATTCTATTTTTCATCATTTGATGAATCTTGGAAAGTACACCACGAAGGTGATGTAGGGGCTCGATGGGGAATTTGGGATAAAAATGAAAAATTAAAATATAACCAATAGTAAATTACATAATAGAAATGTCATACAGAGAAGAATCCTATCACAAGCCAAAAGAAGATTACAGTCAAATTACCACGAAAGGTATAGACGCCTCTCACGATTCGTTAGAAGATTTAAAAAACCTATGGCGTAAAACCATCCAAGATGGTATGCACGGTATTTGTTTTAGTATGTACGAAGATGGCCAAAAACCAGGAGAAGATATTAGCATGGCTCAAGTTGAGCGTCGTGTTAAAATTTTAAAACCTTATGTAAGTGCTATCCGTTCATTCTCTTGTACAGAAGGTAATGAGTTTGTCCCTGTAGCAGCCAAAAAACATGGTTTAAAAACATTAGTTGGTGCGTGGCTAGGAGATGATAAAGAAGAGAACGAAAAAGAAATTGAAGGTCTAATTGCTCTAGCAAAAGCAGGCCATGTAGATGTAGCCGCAGTAGGCAACGAGGTTTTATACCGTGACGACTTAACCTTAGAAGAACTTGTAGGTTACATGAAACGCGTAAAAAAAGCCTTAGCTGGATTAAACATTCCAATAGGTTATGTAGATGCATATTATGAGTTTTCTCGTCATCCAATTATTGTAGAACACTCCGATATTATCTTGGCTAACCTATATCCTTATTGGGAAGGCTGTCCTATAGATTATTCATTAGGGCACATGCAAGCTATGTATGGCCAAGTTGTAGATGCAGCACAAGGCAAGCCTATTATTATTACAGAAACAGGTTGGCCAAGTGAAGGTGGTGGATTAAGAGGTGCAATTGCGAGTGAAAAAGCTGCAATGAAATATTTTATTGACACCATGCGATGGACCAAAGAAAACAACATCCCTAATTTCTATTTCTCATCTTTTGATGAATCATGGAAAGTTGGTCCTGAAGGAAAAGTAGGTGCCTACTGGGGACTGTGGGATAAACATGAAAAATTGAAGTTTTAACTTCGAATTTGTTTTCAAAATGAAAGGTTTTTTGTGTGTTGGAGTTTCTATTTCAACATAACTTAAAACCTTTTTTTTGTGGTTATTGTCAAAACAAATCCATTCTTAAAGTTAAATAACTCCGTAATATTCAGTAGATTTAAGTCCTCAAATTTACTAAAATGCTTAAAAAAGTCTATGGAAGCGCCGTCTTTGGCGTGGAAGCACACACCATCACAATAGAAGTGAATGTCGATAAAGGCATCGGATACCATCTTGTTGGATTGCCAGATAATGCCATTAAAGAAAGTAATTTCCGAATAGCTGCGGCCCTTCAAAACAACGGCTATAAAATTCCCGGCAAAAAACTCATCATCAATATGTCGCCTGCCGATATGCGCAAAGAAGGATCAGCCTATGACCTGCCTTTGGCAGTGGGCATCCTTACCGCTTCCAATCAAATCAAAGAGACCAATATTGAGCGCTACATCATTATGGGAGAGCTCTCCTTGGACGGAAGTGTGCAATCTATAAAAGGAGCGCTACCCATTGCAATTAAAGCCTTAGAAGAAGGTTTTGACGGATTTATCTTACCCAAAGAAAACGCCAAAGAAGCTGCTATTGTGAGCGGTCTGAAGGTGTATGGTGTCGAACACATCTCTGAAGTGATTGATTATTTTGATAGGCATAAAGCACTAGAACAAACCATTGTAGATACCCGAGCAGAGTTTCAAAAAAACCTAGAACATCCCGAATTTGATTTCTCTGATGTAAAAGGGCAGGAGAGTATCAAACGCTGTATGGAAATTGCCGCAGCTGGAGGTCATAACATCATATTGATTGGACCACCAGGCGCAGGAAAAACAATGTTGGCAAAACGCTTACCTTCCATATTACCTCCAATGACTTTGCAAGAAGCGTTGGAAACTACCAAAATACATTCGGTTGTAGGGCGTATTGGAGCTCAAAAAGGATTGATAGCCCAACGTCCATTTCGATCGCCCCATCACACCATTTCAAATGTCGCCCTTGTGGGCGGCGGGAGTTATCCACAACCCGGAGAAATTTCTCTTTCTCATAATGGGGTATTGTTTTTAGATGAATTGCCCGAATTTAAACGCGAAGTGTTAGAAGTCATGCGTCAACCCTTAGAAGATAGAGAAGTCACCATCTCGCGCGCCAAGTTTACAGTAACCTATCCCAGTAGTTTTATGTTGGTAGCCAGTATGAATCCCAGTCCAAGCGGGTATTTCAATGACCCAAATGCACCAATGATGTCTTCAGCCTCAGAAATGCAGCGTTATTTGGGGAAAATTTCAGGACCTTTATTGGACCGAATAGACATTCATATTGAAGTGACTCCTGTACCTTTTGAAAAACTATCTGACGAGCGCAAAGGGGAATCATCTGTGGAAATTAGAAAACGAGTTACCAAAGCCCGTGCATTGCAAACCACACGTTTTTTAGATTCTGAAATTGTGCATTATAACGCACAAATGAATACCAAACAAATTCGAAAATATTGCAAGTTAGATGCTGCATCAATGCAGCTTTTAAAAACCGCTATGGAACGTTTGAATCTATCAGCCCGTGCCTATGATCGCATCCTAAAAGTATCTAGAACTATTGCCGATTTGGAAGGCGAATTATCAATAGAAAGTCCGCATATTAGCGAAGCTATTCAATACCGAAGCTTGGATCGTGATGGATGGCTTGGGTAATCTAATGCCATTAAATAATAACTTTAAATAAACACAGCAATTAATTGAAAAATAGACATTTAAACACAAGCTATAAGAAAAAACTATGATGAAAAAAAAGCTATTTTGAAGTGATTATCCCAAAAATTTAAAGAGTAGTTTTAGTTTTTCAAGCTTGTTTTTATAAGGTGCATAACGCAACGGAATATCAATCCAATTAGCTTTAATAACGATGCCTTTTTTGTGGGAAAATGTATCAAATCCTAGCCGCCCATGATAGGCTCCAATTCCACTTTCTCCGACCCCTCCAAATGGCAATCTAGAGTTTCCAAATTGAACCATAGTATCGTTAATTGTACCCCCTCCAAAACTATACGTTTCAATCATTTTTTTGTAAAAAGAGGTGTCATTTGAAAACACATAAAATCCAAGAGGTTTCTCATATTGACTCAAAACGGAATCGATGTCACTTTCAGTATCATAACTTAAAATGGGTAAAATAGGACCAAAGATTTCATCTTTCATAACCTCTGAATCCAAAGAAGGTTCGTCAATTAGTGTGGGAGCAAGGTAGGAATCTGAATCATCGTAAGTACCTCCAAATATAACATTAGAATCCGTTAACATACTTGTCAACCTAGATAAGTGTGTAGCATTGACTATTCGAGAGTAGTCCGTAGATGTTTGTGGATTTTGTCCGTAAGCCTTAACAATTTCAGTTTTTAAATCAGAAATCAACTGTGCTTTTATCGAGCTATGAACTAACAAATAATCAGGTGCAATACACGTTTGGCCAGCATTGACGAATTTGCCCCATACCAATCGTTTTGCGATCAGTTGAGTCGACATGCTGTTATCTACGATACAGGGGTTTTTCCCTCCCAGTTCGAGTGTTACAGGAGTTAGGTAAGGCGCAGCCGCTTTGGCTACAATTTTTCCAACGGCAACACTTCCAGTGAAGAAAATATAATCCCAACGCTCCTTTAAAAGCATGGTTGTTTCAGGAATTCCTCCTTGGACGACTTTGACATGTTCTGGAATAAATACAGTGCTCAGGATGTCTTCAATTAGCTGTGAGGTATGTGTTGTATGCTCGCTTGGTTTTAAAACAACCGTGTTGCCTGCGGCGATGGCTGCAATAAGAGGGGCAACTGCCAACTGAAATGGGTAGTTCCAAGGTGCAATGATCAAGACCGTTCCGTAAGGTTCGCTGTAGATATAATCTCTTGATGGAAAGTTAAGTCCAGCAGCTCTTATTTTTTTGGGTTTTGACCAAGAGTCAATATGTTTTAAAGTCGAATCAATCTCTGAAATAACCACCCCAATTTCACTAAAATAAGCTTCAAATTTAGATTTTCTTAAATCCTTATACACAGCTTCGTAAATAGCATCTTCTTTAGCTAGAATTTCTGAACGAAGTTTGGTTAGTAATTTCTTAAGCATCCCTACGTCACGTGTGGCGCGCGTTTTAAAATACTCTTTCTGGGTTTCTAAGATCAGTTTTGCTTCCATAGTCTATACGTGATTGATACATTCCTTCCATAACACTTCATTTGGAGGGGGTGCACTAATAGTTATTAATTGGTCATTTACAGGGTGTGTAAATGAAATGTTTCGTGCATGTAGATGGATGCTTCCATCGGCATTGCTCCGGTCGAATCCATATTTTAAATCCCCTTTTATAGGGCTTCCTATCGTAGATAGTTGACTCCTTATCTGGTGATGTCTTCCTGTTTCAAGGTTCACTTCTAGAAGGTGATAGCGGTTCAAACTGTGAATTAATTCATAGTGTAGAATTGCTTTTTTGCTTTGGTCCACTTCTTTGATATAGGCTTTTGATTTATTATTTTTAGGATTTTTCTTTAGCCAATGAACGAGCGTATCTTTTGATTTTAAGGGTTTATTTTTGACAACTGCCCAATAAGTTTTGGTGATTTTTTTGTTTAAAAACAACGCATTCATTCTTGTGAGTGCTTTTGAAGTTTTTGCAAATACAACAATTCCAGTGGTAGGGCGGTCGAGCCGATGTGTGACTCCTAAATAAACAGCTCCTGGTTTGTCATACTTCTTTTTTATGTAGCCCTTTACTATATCACTTAGAGGTGCATCTCCAGTTTTATCTCCTTGAACAAGATCCCCAGAGCGTTTATTGATGATAATTAAATGATTGTCCTCATGAAGAATTTGAAGGTTGTCAATATTTGAAACAATCTTACCCATTTATTTAATACTGTTCGTTTTCACTAGGGAAGTCAGAAGATTTTACATCGTCAATATATTGATTGATTGCAAGAGTCATTTCTTCGTGTAAACTTAAATAGCGACGTAAAAATCGTGGATGAAATTCTTGTGTCATTCCAAGCATGTCATGCAATACCAATACCTGCCCGTCAACGCCACCACCAGCACCAATTCCTATAACTGGTATGCTGATACTTTCGGCAACTTGTTGTGCCAAGGAAGCTGGAATTTTTTCAAGAACCAAAGCGAAGCAACCAAGGCGCTCCAAAAGTTTAGCATCCTCAATTAATCGTAAAGCCTCCTCTTCTTCTTTGGCTCTTACTGTGTAAGTTCCAAATTTATAAATTGATTGCGGTGTGAGTCCTAAGTGTCCCATCACAGGAATTCCGGCATTCAATATCTTTTTAATAGAGTCTTTAATCTCTTTACCACCTTCGAGTTTTACGGCATGTCCACCACTTTCTTTCATGATTCGAATTGAAGAACGTAGGGCTTCTTTTGGATCACTTTGATAAGTTCCAAAAGGTAAATCAACGACTACAAGCGCACGATCAATAGCACGTACCACAGAAGACGCGTGGTAAATCATTTGATCCAATGTAATTGGAAGTGTGGTTTCATGTCCTGCCATTACATTACTGGCAGAATCTCCTACCAAAATAACATCAATACCAGCGCCATCTACAATCTTGGCCATGGTGTAATCATAGGCAGTGAGCATAGATATCTTTTCACCTAACGACTTCATTTCGATGAGCGATTTTACCGTGACTCTTTTGTATTCTTTTTTTGATGCAGACATAATTGGTTATAATTTATGATAGAGTGTAAAAGTACTAAATAAGTATATAAGTTCAGTTTTTTATGTAATAACTGAAACTAGAATAAAAAAAGCATATTAAAAACGCATTGTGTTTTAATATGCTTTTGGATTTGAATATTAATTTTGGGTTAATAACGCTGTTGTAAAGAAGAGAGATTGAAATCAGTCATTTCAGGACTGGCAAGTCCACTTACGTTATCTGCAGGAACGACTACGATTCTAAAAATAACATCTTGAGTCCAAACAGCATCTAGATTTTCAAAATTAGCAGTGCCTTCTAAAAATAGCTTAACATCTGTTTGTGTGAAGTCAAAATTATAGTTGAGCGTAGCGCCGCCAACAAAAATAGCACTTTGTGGTAATAATCTCCAGACCTCTTCACCGTTATCAGTTTCCCATAAAATATAAACCAAGGTGACGTCATAACTATAAACGTCAAATCCGTAAGGTTCTACAATTTCATAGTTATTTTGAGTATTAAAATCCACTACAATTTCAAATGCACTAGACACAATTAAACCTCCATCTCTACCATCTTGTCCTTCTTCAACGACGCAAGACATAAATAATACAACCGATAATAATGACACTAATTTTCTCATAATATTTTTTTTTATGTATTCAAAGGTACTAATCTGTGGTTTGTTTTTTAAATAAAAGAAGGTTTTATTTTTTTTCTGACATCGTGTCAGTAATGTTGTATTGGCACAATGATTGACTTATGGATTGTGTAATATTTAAATAAAAAATTAAACTATATAAATTATGAGTAAGATTATTGGAATCGATTTGGGAACTACAAACTCTTGTGTTTCCGTTATGGAAGGAAATGAGCCCGTTGTCATCACAAATGCTGAAGGACAACGTACAACCCCATCTGTCATCGCTTTTGTGGATGGTGGTGAAATCAAAGTAGGAGACCCTGCAAAACGTCAAGCGGTCACCAATCCAACAAAGACGGTTTATTCAATTAAACGTTTTATGGGAAACAAATTCTCAGAATCTAAACAAGAAGTAGGTCGTGTCCCTTATAAAGTAGTGAAAGGTGACAACGATACACCACGTGTGGATATTGATGGTCGTTTGTATACGCCACAAGAATTATCGGCAATGGTGCTTCAAAAAATGAAAAAAACAGCTGAAGAATTTTTGGATCAAGAAGTTTCAGAAGCGGTAATTACAGTACCTGCTTATTTTAACGATGCACAACGTCAAGCTACAAAAGAAGCTGGTGAGATTGCAGGTTTAAAAGTAAGACGTATTATCAATGAGCCTACAGCGGCTGCATTGGCATACGGAATGGACAAAAAAGGAAAAGATCAAACCATTGTTGTTTTTGATTTTGGTGGAGGAACACATGATGTTTCTGTATTGGAATTAGGAGATGGTGTATTTGAAGTACTTGCTACGGATGGTGATACGCACTTAGGTGGAGATGATGTTGATGAAAAAATCATCAACTGGTTGGCAGAAGAATTTAAAGCGGAAGAAAACTTAGACTTACGTAAAGATCCTATGGCGCTTCAACGTTTAAAAGAAGCTGCTGAAAAAGCTAAGATTGAATTATCATCTTCTGCGCAAACAGAAATCAATTTACCTTATGTTACAGCCACTGCAAGCGGTCCAAAACACTTGGTACGTTCATTGTCAAAAGCAAAGTTTGAGCAATTAATTGACGACTTAGTAAAAAGAACAATTGCTCCTTGTCAAACGGCTCTTAAAGCTGCTGGATTGTCAACAAGTGATATTGATGAAATTATATTAGTTGGGGGATCTACTCGAATTCCTGCGGTTCAAGAAGCGGTTGAAAAATTCTTTGGAAAGAAACCTAACAAAGGAGTAAATCCTGATGAGGTTGTTGCTGTAGGTGCTGCAATCCAAGGAGGTGTATTGACAGGAGATGTTAAAGATGTATTACTTTTGGATGTTACTCCATTATCATTAGGAATTGAAACGATGGGGAATGTAATGACTAAATTAATTGAGTCTAACACAACCATTCCAACTAAAAAATCTCAAGTATTCTCAACAGCAGCAGACAATCAGCCTTCAGTTGAAATTCACGTCCTTCAAGGAGAGCGTGCAATGGCAGCGGATAACAAAACGATTGGACGTTTTCATTTAGATGGACTTCCACCAGCACAGCGTGGAACGCCTCAAATTGAAGTAACCTTTGATATTGATGCCAATGGAATCATTAAAGTTTCCGCTACAGATAAAGCGACCAACAAAACACAAGACATCCGTATTGAAGCGTCTTCTGGTTTGACGGAAGAAGAAATCGAAAAAATGAAACAAGATGCAGAAGCAAATGCAGATTCAGATGCGAAAGCTAAAGAAACAGCAGATAAATTGAATGCTGCAGATGGTATGATTTTTCAAACAGAAAATCAGTTGAAAGAATTTGGTGATAAATTATCAGATGATAAAAAACAACCAATTGAAGCTGCTTTGGAAGAATTGAAAGCTGCCTACGAATCTAAAGACATCGCGGTTATTGACCCAGCTTTAGAGAAAATCAACGAAGCATGGAAAGTTGCTAGTGAAGAAATGTACAAAGCACAAGAAGGTGCTCAGGACGCTCAAGGTGCTCCTTCAGATGCTGAAGCATCTCAAGAAGACAACGTTGAAGACGTAGATTTCG
>JABAYY010000093.1 GCA_018608765.1 Flavobacteriaceae bacterium | reverse complement strand
TTAAAGCAGAAGAAGTTAAGCATGTGAAAGCAGCCGTTAAAAAAGCAGCAAGTAGCGCAGCAGAAGCAAAACCTACATTAGGAGATGCGAATGATGCTTTACAAGCACTTAAAGACAAAATGGACGGGAAATAAACCCAACTAAGTCTTATAATTTAAAAGAGCCTTCACATAGAGAAGGCTCTTTTTTTTGTCTTTAATAAGATATTTAATGTTATCTCTAATTTTTATCTTTTATGTTCAGGTTTTTGTTTCCATAAAGTCAAATACTGACCAGTTGCCATTTTACGAGCCATGTAGATGGCTTTATCTACACAATCTCCAATAAACAATTCATTAATAGTTTCCACCCATAATTGAAGCCATTTACCAAAATGAAATGCGTCAATACGATATTCTAAATTTTCATCTATCCTCAAGTGTTTTTGAGTAGGACTCCCTTTAAACTTAGGAACTCCAAATAAATTCGTTTCCCAAAAATCGGTCAATTTTATTAGATGTTGTGGCCATTCGTCCTCACTTATATATGAATTAAAAATGGGTCCTAACAGTTCGTCTTTTCTAATTTTAGAATAAAATGTATTGACTAAAAGCTGAACGTCTTCTCTAGATTCTATAGATTTCATATCTAATTTTATTAAGAAGTTTTAGCGATATTCTCAACACGTTTTTCACTATCTAATAATGAGAGTGATAATCGTATTACACTATCTTGTAAAGCTGTTAGATCGTGAGGGATGTCCCCTTCCAATGCGATAATAGCTCCTTTATCTAAAAAAGATGTTTCGCCTTCAACTCCAAAATCAATTTGTCCTTCAAGTACATGAACCAAGATTGGGAATGGTGTTTTATGTTCCTTCATTTTTTGACCTTTTGAAAGTAATATTTGTATTTCTTTTGAAAAGGAAGTTTCTAAGATCACGCTAGTCGTAACTCGACTGCGGTTAAACTGTAATGCATTGTTAAAGGAGGCAGAGTTCATAAGTATGTATCGTTTGTTTATCCCAAGCCAGTACTTTTTAATTTAGGGTGATTACAATTTAATAACCAATATTTGTTATGTTTTATTTACAAAATGCAATCGTATAAATTGTTTACTTAACTCGTTCTGAAGAATTGGCTTTGGGGCTTTTCTTATGTCTAAATATACAAAAAAAAGCCGCTTCGTTTCGGAAGCGGCTTACATTTTAATTTAGACCTTTTTTAGGTATCAATAGAACCTAAGACACGTTTCATAAAGCTATTCAAAGCTTCTTTTTGTGGAGTACCATCTTTAACCATTTTATGAACTTCGAGTGCACCATACATATTGGAAATTAATTCTCCAATGACATCTAATTCTTCATCTTTCAGACTTGGAACTTCGGTGAGTGCTTCTAAGGTTTCGAGGGTTTCAACGATGTAATCTTCGTCATTCGCCTCAATAAATTGTGTTAAATGTTTAATTACTGGCAGTTTCATCTACAAGTTCTTTTAGCACGTCAAACTTGTTAGTTTGCGTTTGGTTTATAAACTGACCTGATTTAAAAACAGCAAAAGTAGGCAAATTATCTACTGTGGCGAGTTTTCTACTCTCAGGGAATTTTTCAGCATCTACGATTACAAAGGTTGCATCTGGCATTTCAGATGCTAACTTTTTAAACTTAGGTTTCATAATCCTACAATTCCCACACCATGTTGCAGAGTATTGCACCACTACAAATGGATTGTCGGAAATGATAGCTTGCAGATTGTCTTCAGAAAGTTCTTGCATGATACATTAATTTTAGTGAGAGGCTAAATAGCTCGCAGTTCCTTTTGCATTTGGAGCCATAGCGTCTTTGCCTTCTTCCCAGTTAGCTGGACAAACTTCTCCTTTTTCTTGTACGTGTGTGTAGGCATCCACTAGTCTTAAAAACTCAGCTACATTTCGTCCAAGTGGCATATGGTTTACACTTTCGTGAACTACTGTTCCTTCTTCATCAATAATGTAAGTTGCTCTGTAAGTAACGTTGTCACCTTCTACAAGTACTACACCTGTTTCTTCGTTGTATGTTTCGTCAGTAATATCTAAAATACCAAGTGTAGAAGCTAAGTTTCTGTTAGAGTCAGCTAAAATAGGGTAAGTTACACCTTCTATACCACCGTTATCTTTTGCTGTTGATAGCCAAGCAAAATGCACTTCTGGTGTATCACAAGATGCACCAATTACGATTGTATTTCTCTTTTCAAATTCAGCTTTCGCTGCTTCAAAAGCGTGTAGTTCTGTTGGGCATACAAAAGTAAAATCTTTTGGGTACCAGAACAAAAGTACTTTTTTCTTGTTGTTGATAGCTTCTTCGAGAACGTTTACTTTAAAAGTATCGCCCATTTCGTTCATTGCGTCAACGCTTAAATTTGGGAATTTTTTTCCGACAATTGCCATAATATTTTATTGTTTATTTATTAGATATATAAGAACAAAGATAAGGCAACCTATCACTTATTTTGGTGTAGAAAAATTATAATTTCCTATACTGCTATAAACATAAATGATTCTTTTAACGTTAAACCTAATTAGCTCTTTTTTAGTTGTTTAATCTTGATGGAAAATGCCGCAAATAATAAGGTCATAAATGGGCTAATCCAATTGAAAAAAGCATATATAAAATAATCTGCTACTGAAACTCCGAGAACTCCACTTTGATAAGCTCCACAGGTGTTCCAAGGGACTAATACAGATGTTACGGTACCAGAGTCTTCAAGTGTACGACTTAAATTTTCAGGGGCTAACTCACGCTCTTCATAGGCTTTTTTAAACATTTTTCCAGGAACTACCAAAGCCAAATATTGATCGGATGCGGTGACATTAAGTGCCAAACAACTGGCTACAGTACTCGCGAACAATCCAAATGTTGTTGTTGCTAAACTTAACAAGGCTTTACTTATTCGAGAAAGCGCTCCAATAGCGTCCATAACGCCTCCAAAAACCATGGCACACACAATGAGCCAAATAGTTCCTAACATGCCATTCATTCCTCCAGAAGTAAATAAATCATTAAGTTCGAGACTCGTAGTCACTACGGCTGTATCTACTGTAATCGCTTTCATCACTCCTTTATAAGCAGCATCAAAATTCATTGTATTTGATTCTGCTATTGCCATGATAATTTGTGGTTGTGCAATGATGGCTGCTATTGCTCCCAACAGGGTTCCGATGAGTAATGCAATTAAAGGCGGTGTTTTTTTAATAATTAGAAAAATAACTAGGACAGGGACACTAAATAACCATGGCGAAATATTAAATGCTCCATCTATTGCCTGTAATTTATCAGAAATATCAGGGGTTCCTGTTGTGTCTATATTTAACCCAATAATTAAAAAAATAATCAAAGTTACTATGATAGTTGGTACAGTCGTATAAGCCATATACTTTATATGATCAAATAATTCACTTCCAGCCATTGCAGGAGCTAAATTTGTAGTATCACTTAGTGGCGACATTTTATCCCCAAAATACCCTCCAGATAAAACTGCTCCAGCGGTCATTCCTGGTGAAATCCCTAAGGTGTTTCCAATTCCTATTAATGCAATACCTACCGTGGCAGAAGTGGTCCAGCTACTTCCTGTGGCAATCGATATTATCGCACAAATAATGACGGAGGCTACAAGAAAAAAGGTAGGGTTTAAAATTTGTAAACCATAATAAATCATTGAAGGAATGACACCACTAATAAGCCAGGTTCCTGCTAAAGATCCTACCATTAATAAAATTAAAAGTGCTCCAGTAGTTGATTTCACATTTTCAGCTACTTCTGCTAACATTTGTTTGTAGCTAACTTTATTAAAAAAACCAACAATGGCGGCTACAGCGGCACCTAAAATTAATATAAATTGATTACTACCACTTAGAGCATCGTCTCCAAACACATAAAACACATTATAAAATAACATCGCGACCAATGCTACTATGGGAATGAGTGCTTCCCAGATGTTCAATTCTTTATTTTCAATAATTATATTTTTTTCGGGATCAATAGGGGTAATGTCTTGACTTTTCATAGGACAGTAGTTCAATATTTTTTACCGTAATGTTACGATTTTAGTGGAAGATTTGCAAATCAAAGATGAATTCAAATCCAATGAAGTAATCTAAATTATCTTAATTTAGGGAAGGAGGAAGGATCTACTTCATGAAACATATTATAAACTTTTTCAAATACATCATCTGCCGATGGTTTACTAAAGTAATCACCATCAGTTCCGTATGCGGGACGGTGTTCTTTAGCGGTGAGCACTTCAGGTCTGCTATCTAAATTTTGATATACATTTTGATGCTCTAAGATTTGATTGAGAATATAAGCGGAAGCTCCCCCAGGAACGTCTTCGTCGACGATAAGAAGACGGTTTGTTTTTTCAACACTTTTTGAAATATCTTTTTGAAGATCAAAGGGAATGAGTGATTGAATGTCAATAATCTCAACTTCAATATCTACTTCCAACAGTTCTTTTGCGGCTTGTTCAACAATGCGCAAGGTAGAACCATAAGACACTATGGTTAGATCTGATCCCTTTTTGATTGTTTCGACAATTCCAACAGCTGTTCTGAATTCACCCAAGTTTGATGGTTCTTTTTCTTTTAAGCGGTATCCATTTAAACATTCAACTACCATAGCTGGCTGATCACTCTCTAAGAGTGTATTATAAAAACCTGCAGCTTTGGTCATGTTTCTTGGAACTAGTACGAAAACCCCTCTAATTAAGTTTAGAATTCCACCTAATTGAGATCCAGAATGCCATATACCTTCTAAG
The DNA here is from genome assembly GCA_018608765.1 of Flavobacteriaceae bacterium. GTDB lineage: Bacteria > Bacteroidota > Bacteroidia > Flavobacteriales > Flavobacteriaceae > Hel1-33-131. The sequence goes on along the minus strand of JABAYY010000093.1, from coordinate 45,032 downwards.
CGGTGTCCGCGCGTCCGAATAATTAAGGGTGCTTTTTGTTTTCCAAACGTACGGTAATGCAAGGTTGACAAATCGTCACTGATTATTTGAAGTGCATAGACCATATAATCAAGATATTGGATTTCAGCGATGGGTCTTAAGCCTCGCAATGCCATTCCAATTCCTTGTCCTATAATAGTGGCTTCTCGAATTCCTGTATCGGAAACTCTCATTTCACCATATTTCTCTTGTAAGCCTTCAAGTCCTTGATTGACATCTCCTATCGTTCCTGTATCTTCTCCAAAAATTAAGACTTCAGGATGTTTACTTAAAATTTTATCAAAATTATCGCGTAAGATTAAACGTCCATCTACGAGTTTAGATGTTTCATCAAAAACAGGAAGTACTTCTGTAATATTGGTGGCTCGAGAAGTTGATTCACTGTACAGTAGTGAGCTGTATTTGGGTTGAATTTTCTCAAAATAGGCATTCACCCAATGCACTAATTCATTTTTTTCGGGAGTATTTTCGTGAATTAAGTGTTTTAGAATATGACGTGCAGTACTTATAATATCTTTTCTTAAAGGATCATGAATAAGTTCTAATTGGCTAATTTTCTTATGAATAAAGACTCTTTGCGATGCTGTTACTGCTGCAGACTTCATAAGTTTTAAAGCATCTTGTTTTTCATCTTCTAAAGGCTTAGAAAATTCTTTCCAAGCTTTTTGTTTTCCTTCCCTGACATTCTTCTTTGCACTGCGATCAATTTTCGTAATTTCTTCTTCAGTAGCAATATCATTCGAGATGATCCAATCTCTAAACTTTAAATTACAATCATTTGATTTTTCCCAGTTTAAACGCTCTTCATTTTTATACCTTTCATGTGACCCCGAAGTTGAGTGACCTTGAGGTTGTGTCAGTTCATTTACGTGAATTAAAACAGGGATGTGTTTTGTTCTAGACAGTTGACTGGCCTTTTGATAAGTGTTTATGAGTTCTACATAATCCCATCCTTTAACCTTTAAAATTTCGTAACCTTTATGAACTGAATCTCTTTGAAATCCTTTTAAAATTTCAGAAATATTCTCTTTTGTTGTTTGATGTCTAGCATGGACTGAAATGCCATATTCATCATCCCAGACGCTTATTACCATTGGGACTTGAAGTACGCCTGCTGCATTTATAGTTTCGAAAAACACACCTTCACTCGTACTCGCATTTCCAATTGTTCCCCAAGCGACTTCATTTCCTGACTTTGAAAACTTTTCAGAATTGATGTCTTTAAGATTTCGATAGACTTTGGATGCTTGTGCCAATCCTAACAAACGGGGCATTTGAGCTCCAGTAGGAGAGATGTCAGAACTTGAGTTTTTCTGTTGTGTTAAATTTTTCCATTCAAAATTTTCATCTAAAGAATGGGTTGTGAAATGTCCGCCCATTTGCCTTCCAGCACTCATAGGGTCTTGGTGGATATCGGTAGTTCCGTAAAGTCCTGCAAAAAATTGTTCAATAGTGAGCTTGCCAATTGCCAGCATAAAGGTTTGATCTCTGTAATACCCAGATCTAAAATCACCATTCTGAAACGCTTTTGCCCAAGCCAATTGTGGAAGTTCTTTTCCATCACCAAAAATTCCGAATTTTGCTTTTCCTGTTAAAACTTCACGTCGTCCAAGAAGGCTACACTCTCTACTAGTGACCGCTATTGTATAGTCATTTAACACTTCATTTTTGAAGTCCTCAAATGTTATGTCTTTAGTAAGGTCATTTTTGGTCTGCATTCTTAGCGAATTCTAGTGAGCTGCAAATATAAAATATTTAGAGTCTATGTCCAATGCTTTGCACTGATAATTACCGGATACACTTTCTGTGAAATTTATTAAACAATTCAAAGTGATAGGAGTGGTTAAGAATTAAAACCATTCTCTTCGGAACAATCCCAAAAGTGCTTTGGGTTCTGCAGTAAATACAAATCGAATTTTTTGACTGTATTGAGGTTGATTAATTTCCCAGCCCAAGTTTGAGTAGAATGGGAAAAATATTTCAAAGTAATCTGTAATAAGATTAAGTCGGATTCCGGCATCATAAACAAATAGTGGTTTTATTCCTTTATTTTTTATCAATCCAACGTCGCCATAAACTTGGACATATTTCCAAATTGAAGCACTGGCATTTATGGAGGTTAACCATTGATTAGCAAATGCGGTATCAAGTTTTGATTTGAATCCTCCTTCAGCAATAATGAGTTGCTGACTGAAAATTCCTGTAGATTCAAATTGTCCTAAATAATTGTAATCAAATAAATAATCGGTTGGGCGATCCAAAGCAAAATCGAAATTTTGTTCTCCTTTTGGCATTTTTGAATACAAAAAGGCTCCGGCATATAATCTTACGTTATAAAATTGATTTTTATTGGAGCGTCTCCTAATTTCGTAGTTTAAAGATAATTTACCAAACTGGTCTGAAAATTGAGCATCTAAAAACAAATTATGATATTTTTTAAATCCATTATAACCATCGACATATCTAATGTTAAACACTTTATAAGGAGGGGCTACGGCTTCATCATCTTCAACTTCTACAAAATCTTTTGAGATATCTACATATCTAAAACTCAGACTTTTTAATTCGTTTGATCGTAAGTTTGTTGCATCTCTAAAATTAAAATTAACATAGGGAACTGTCTTTGTTACAAATGCATCTTCAGCAAAACTGGAGTGCGTAACGGCCATTCCGAAATTGATGTTATATAAGTTTTGGTCTTCAAAATAGGTGTTGTATATGACCTTTGCAAACCCTGTGAGAGCATTTGAATTTACACTGTATATAGGTGTAATTCCAAATAGAAAAGGTTTGTTTAAGACCCCTTTGTTGTTGATGTTAATTCCTAAATTGAGTCCATCATATATATTTCTAAATTCTACGATAGGTAAAAAATACAATTGGTTATCGTGCGGGGACTCTACGTCTTTAAAGAATCGAACTTGTAATGGTTTATTAAACAAAGAATTACCTGAAACTGATTTCCAATTGTTCCTTAAATCAAATTCAGGAACTTTCTTGTCATAGTTTAGCACCAATTTATCCGCTTGGAGGTTTGGGACGACAAATTGTTTTTTAGCCCCAATTCCAGAGAGCCATTGTTTGGAGATAACCTTCCCATCTTTGAGCATAAAAAGTGAAATTGGTCTTTGCCCACTTTTTTTGTTTTTTACAGTAAAATAGATTGAATCTTTGTTTGTTTTTAGATCAGTGATTTTATAATCTATTTGTTTAGCATTGGTTAGGTAAGAATCAAAAAACCAATCGATATCATTTGTGGTTTTTGTTTTCAAATAAGTTTTAAAACGTTCTGTAGTGAGAAGTTCCTTTTTAGGAGCATTTACAAGCTCTTTTATCCAATCTTCAACCGTTGAGTCCTCAATGATATCTTCGAGATATATAAGGCCTAGTGATGCTTTATATTTACTGGATAAGTTGGTATTAAATTTTAAAAGCTCGTCTTTCGGAGTATTTAATGCTTGATCCCGACCCGTTCGTAACATGTGTAAATAGGTCAAAGGATACTGATCATTAAACTTCAGTTTTGCTAAGTTATAAGATTTGACCCCCCAAACATTGGATAGTTTTCCAATTAACGATTCATCTTTATAAAATTCTTCAACATATTTCATTAATATGAAATTCTCAAAACCTGCTTGTAACCAATACTCTTCTCTAGGGTTTATTACTAAATGTTGTTTTAAATATAGCCTTGTTAAGTTTTTTAGTAAATTTAATTCGTATTTGAATTTTTTAGAAAAGGGTGCTAAAAAATCAGGGATAATATTTAAGCCGTAAATGGGATATTTGTTCAAGTCTGTATTTGTAACCAATAGATTTTCTTGGGGATAGGCCGCAAGTTTTGAATCTAAAAACCCAACAACTTTTTTAAATAGATCTATTTGCTCTAAAGCTGTTATGTTATTTTTTTTACTTTCCGTAATAACATTTAGGTTCTGAACATTGAATCTAACATAAGGAGTTTTGGAAATGTATAAACGACTGTCTGTGCATTGTGCTGCCGAAAAATTATAAATATTTGTTTTTTGATTTGATTGTATTGATGTTAGACTTAACTCAGAAGCAACATCATATAGATCAGGTACGACTATGCTTAGGACAATACTTGACTGTGGGGTGTAATAATCCTGAATATTCTTATTACTGTACAATTTCCATTCTGAATTTTCATAAACTGCAGGTGAGAAGTACCAATGTTTTAAGTTAAAACCTCCATCCTTTGTAACTCCATAATCTGTAAATCGATCGTTTTGAATCTGTAGAGTGTATTCAAAATATAGAGAGGTAGACGTGTTTGGTAATAATTCATTTTCTAGTGTTACTTTAAAAATATCTGGATGATTTTCTAAGTACTTATAATCTATAGAATTTCCAAGAGTGTTTTTAACAGCAGTAATTTTTGTAAGACCACGATCGATTGGTTTTACATCCAACAAGGCATTATTAAATTCTTCTACAAAACGATTAGCAAGAGGAGTAGTTGGACTGCTATAACTTGAAGTCCAATCATTAAAATACAATTCCTTTAAACGATCTTTGGATGTATTATGATAGTCAATTCGTTGTTTTATAGTTATTGTATTTGTCTCTACATCTAAAACACTCTCTATTTGCATAGAGTGCTGTCCATGTACGGATGATACACTTATATATAAAACAAGCGTTAGTAGGGGCTTTAATAACGTTCTTAGAGTCAAAATTTAGTTTTGAAATATTAAAAATTAGGGCTTAATTGATATTCGTTATAAAAATCATTTAGAATTGCTATGACTTCATCAGAAGTATCAACAACGTGTATTAAGTCTAGGTCTTTGGCGCTGATGGTTTTAAAACGTTCTAATAAGGTTGCTTTGATCCATTCTAGTAACCCACTCCAAAAAGTTGATCCTACAAGAATAACAGGAAATTTTTCAATTTTTTTTGTTTGAATTAATGTAATGGCTTCAAACAATTCATCAAGTGTTCCGAACCCACCAGGCATCACTACAATTCCTTGAGAATATTTGACAAACATGACTTTTCTAACGAAAAAATAGTCAAAATCAAGACTCTTATCACGATCAATATAAGGATTGTTATGTTGTTCAAATGGGAGTTCAATATTAAGACCCACAGAAGTACCGCCAGCCAAATGAGCTCCTTTATTACCTGCTTCCATAATACCAGGACCACCCCCCGTTATGACTCCATACCCAGCTTCAACAATAGCTGTGGCGACTTCACTAGATAATTTATAATAAGTATCTTCTGTTGGAGTTCGTGCAGAACCAAAAATGGAGACACAAGGACCGATTTTACTCATCTTCTCAAATCCATTCACAAATTCTCCCATGATTTTAAAAATCGCCCAAGAGTCATTTGTTTTAATCTCATTCCATCCTTTATGTTTCTGTTCTGGTGTCATATTTTATTTTTATTAATGCCTACTAATGTAATTCTTTTTTTAAAAACCTAGCAGTATGGCTTGATTTGTTTTTGATAACAACCTCTGGGGTTCCCTTTACTAAAACTTGACCACCACCTTTACCACCCTCAGGACCAATGTCTATTATATGGTCAACGGTTTTAATTACATCTAAATTGTGTTCAATAATAATTACAGTATTGCCTTTATTTACTAACGTATTAAGTACATCCATCAACACACGAATATCTTCAAAATGAAGCCCAGTAGTTGGTTCATCTAAAATGTAAATAGTGTTTCCAGTATCACGTTTGCTCAGTTCCGTTGCTAATTTAATTCGTTGAGCCTCTCCACCAGAAAGTGTAGTGCTTTGTTGTCCTAAGGTGATATATCCCAACCCAACTTCTTTAATAGTTTTTAACTTTCGGTGAATTTTTGGAATCAACTCAAAAAAATCAACGGCTTCATTAATGGTCATATTTAAAACATCACTGATGGATTTCCCTTTATATCTAATTTCTAAAGTCTCTCTATTAAACCGTTTCCCTTGACAGGATTCACATTCTACATACACATCGGGTAAAAAATTCATTTCAATGACTCTCAAACCGCCCCCTTTACAAGTTTCACAGCGACCTCCAACCACATTAAAACTAAAGCGACCTAATTTATATCCACGAATCATAGCTTCGGGAATTTTAGCGAATAAGGCTCTAATTTCTCCAAAAACCCCTGTATATGTTGCAGGATTACTTCGTGGCGTTCTACCTATAGGCGATTGATTGATATCGATCACTTTATCTAAATGCTCTAACCCTTTAATAGACTTATAGGGCATTGGCTCCATGACTCCATTAAAATAATAATTGTTTAAGATAGGGTAGAGGGTATGATTTATTAAAGTCGATTTACCACTTCCAGAGACCCCTGTAATTCCTATCATTTTACCTAAAGGTAGTTTTATAGAAACATTTTTTAGATTATTTCCTGTACACCCTTTGAGTTCCAAAATTTTTCCATTTCCCTCGCGACGTTTTTTAGGAACTTCAATTTCTTTGATTCCACTTAAATAATCCGCAGTCATGGTACCACTATTCAAAATATCTTTTGGAGTTCCTTGACTAATAATTTCACCACCATGCTTGCCAGCTTTGGGACCAATATCAATGACATGATCAGCTTGTTCAATCATATCTTTATCGTGTTCAACCACAATCACGGAATTCCCTACATCTCTTAAGGCAATTAAAGATCTGATTAGTTTTTCATTATCTCGCTGATGTAAACCAATGCTTGGTTCATCCAAAATATACAAGACACCAACCAGTTGCGACCCTATTTGAGTGGCCAGTCGAATCCGTTGTGCTTCGCCACCAGAAAGTGATTTGGAACTTCGATTAATCGATAAATAATCCAAGCCAACATCTAAAAGAAATTGCAAGCGTGTCGAAATCTCTTTTAAAATTTCCTTTGAAATGATTTCCTGATTTTTAGAAAGATGATTTGGTAATTCTTTAAACCAATCTGCTAAATCCACGACATCCATTTCTGAAAGTTCAGCTATGTTTTTAGAATTAATTTTGAAGTATAAAGATTCTTTTTTAAGGCGAGAGCCTTCACAACTTGGACATTTCACATTGTCCATATAGCTTTTTGCCCAGCGTTGTATAGAAGTAGAATCAGCATTCTTGTATTGACTTTCTATGAAATTAGCGATGCCTTCAAAATTAATATTATAATTTCGTGAAACGCCTAAGGATTTACTATCCACTGAAAAATCATCTTTACCCCCATATATGATAATGTTTAAGGCTTCCTTTGGAATACTTGATATCGGATCTGAAAGCTTAAAATTGAAGCGTCGTCCTATCAATTCTAATTGTCTGAACATCCAAGATTCTTTCTGGGGGCCTTGAGGTGCGAGACCTCCATTTTTTATGGACAGGCTCGTGTCAGGAATGATTTTTGTTGCATTCACTTTGTACAAGGTCCCAATACCACTACATTCTTGACAAGCTCCCTTTGGAGAATTGAAGGAGAAGTTGTTAGGTTCTGGGTTTGGATACGATATTCCTGAAGTAGGACACATCAAATCACGACTAAAATAACGTACCTCCTTGGTGTTTTCATCTATGACCATCAACACATTTTCGCCATGATACATCGCTGTATTGATGCTCTCAATCAATCGACTTTTGGATTGTGTTGATTCATCAATTTTAAGACGGTCGATTACAATTTCAATATCGTGCATTTTGTAACGATCGAGCATCATGCCTTTTGAAATATCGACAATCACTCCATCGGTTCTAACTTTTACAAAACCTTGCTTTGCGATCTGTTCAAACAATTCTCTGTAATGCCCTTTTCGAGAACGTATTACAGGAGATAGAATAGAAATACGTTGTCCAATAAAGGATTCTAAAATCAGGTCTTTGATTTGTGAATCGTTATAGCTTACCATTTTTTCATTAGTATTATAGCTGTAAGCATCGGCTCCTCTTGCAAATAATAACCTTAAAAAGTCATAAATCTCAGTGATGGTTCCAACAGTAGATCGGGGGGACTTACTGGTTGTTTTTTGTTCAATCGCAATGACAGGTGAAAGTCCATCAATTTTATCTACATCTGGACGTTCCAAACTCCCTAAAAATTGACGTGCATAGGCTGAGAATGTTTCAATATAACGCCGTTGTCCTTCCGCATAAATTGTATCAAATGCCAGAGAAGATTTCCCGCTTCCCGAAAGTCCTGTAATTACAACCAATTGATCCCGAGGAATCTTTACATCAATGTTTTTTAAATTGTGTACTCTGGCACCTTTTACTTCAATAAATTCATCAAACTTGCTCATAAAATTTTCTGTACGCGCTTAATTATTTCTGATTAAAATATGTCAACATTTCCTTTTCCTTCTCTAATAATACTAATTTCAGTACCCTTCACTTCAACGACTGTTGATGGTTGATTATCTCCATAACCACCATCGATAACCATATCAACTTTGGAACCCCATTTTTCAAATATCAGCTCTGGGTCTGTGGTATATTCTAAGATGGCATCGTCATCGTGAATCGATGTAGATACAATTGGATTCCCTAAAGCTTCTACAATTTCTAATGCAATTGAGTTGTCTGGAATTCGAATTCCTACGGTTTTCTTTTTCTTGAAGGGGTGTGGCAATGTATTAGCTCCAGGAAGAATAAAAGTGTAAGGACCAGGAAGTGTTCGTTTTAAAAGTTTAAATATAGGGGTCTCAATTTGGGTGACATAATCGCTTAAATTACTCAAGTCATGACAAATAAACGAAAAGTTTGATCGTTCCAATTTGACGCCTTTTATTTTGGCAATACGTTCCAGTGCTTTAACGTTGGTGATATCACATCCCAATCCATAAACAGTATCTGTTGGATAGATAATTAACCCTCCCTTTTTGAGTGTTTCAACCACTTTTTCAATGGCTTTTGGGTTTGGATTTTCAGGATATATTTTGAGAAGTTCAGCCATATAATTCAGTGCATTTAGGAGATAATCTCAAGTTTAGCGAAACGCAGTAATAACTTTTTAATCCCACCGGTTTCAAATTTAATTTCAGCTTTCAAATCAGCTGCTTTGCCTTCAATACTCAAAACATTCCCTTTTCCAAAACGTTGATGATTGACCATATCGCCAACAATTAATTTATTATCAAATAAATTAGTTGTGGGTTTTGTTTCACTGACTTTCTTTAAATTTTTTGGTGTTGAAATTTTAAATTTCTCAGCGGCCTTGGGCTTTGCTTTCATGTAAGCAGGCTTCTTATAACGCACTGTATTAGGTTCAACATCTCCAAAGATATCAGCACTCAACATGGGGTTGAAACGCCGTTCTTCTTTGGGAGTTACAATCTCTAAATACTGTTCATCAATTTCTTCAATAAATCGACTCGGTTCAGAATCAACAAGTTTCCCCCAACGGTAACGCGAGAGTGCGTAGGTAAGGTAAGCTTGTTTTTCAGCACGAGTTAAGGCTACATAAAACAAGCGTCGTTCTTCTTCCAATTCTTCTCTGGTACTCATGCTCATGGCACTCGGAAATAAATCCTCCTCCAAACCAACAATATACACGTAAGGGAATTCCAATCCTTTTGCCAGGTGAATGGTCATAAGGGCTACTTTATCACTGTCTTCACCTTCTTCATTGTCTAGGTCTGTTGCCAAAGCAACATCTTCTAAAAACTCAGCAATGGATCCTGTAGAATCTGCTAGTTCTTGCTGCCCTTCTACAAAATCTTTGATACCATTAAGCAATTCCTCGATGTTTTCCATTCGAGAAATACCCTCTGGAGTGCCATCTTTTTTAAACTCTTGGATCAATCCACTAGCTTTACATACATGCTCCGCCAAATCAAAGGCATTTGCCGTTTGACTCATGACCTTAAAACTTTCAATCATTGTTGTAAAGTTTTGTAGTTTGGTCTTGGTCCCAGCATTGAGGTTTATGGGAAGCTCGTTAAGGTGTTTTAAGATTTCAAAAATAGACTTATTATGTTCATTAGCAGATACTATTAAGCGGTCAACAGTCGTTTGACCAATTCCTCTTCCTGGGAAATTAATAATCCGTTTTAAAGCCTCTTCATCTGAAGGATTGATAATAATGCGCAAATAGGAGAGGACATCTTTTATTTCTTTTCGTTGGTAAAAGGATAAGCCACCATAAATTCGATATTCTAATCCTCTTTTTCTGAGGGCATCTTCAATAGATCTTGATTGTGCATTGGTACGATACAATACTGCAAATTCACCATTTTTAGCTTGGTTTTGCATTTTGTTTTCAAAGATGGTACTGGCTATATAACGGCCTTCATCACCATCAGTTAATGAACGGTTGACAATGATTTTTGGACCTTCTTCATTTGCTGTCCAAACTACTTTTTCTAGTTTGGTTTGATTTTTTTCAATAATGGAATTGGCAGCATTGACAATGTTTTTAGTCGAACGGTAGTTTTGCTCCAATCGAAACATTTTTACGTTGTCATAATCTTTTTGAAAATTCAAAATATTATTGATGTTTGCCCCTCGAAATGCATAAATACTCTGTGCATCATCTCCAACCACACAAATATTTTGAAACCGGTCTGAAAGTGCCCTCACAATTAAATACTGAGAATGGTTTGTATCTTGATACTCATCAACCAATATGTATCGAAAACGATCTTGATATTTAGCCAAAACTTCTGGAAATCTAGTGATTAACTCATTCGTTTTAAGCAATAAATCATCAAAATCCATCGCGCCCGCTTTAAAACAACGAGACACATATTCTTTATAAATCTCTCCCATTTCTGGACGCTTTGCCATCACATCAGATTCCTTGAGCTCAGGGTTTTGAAAATACGCCTTCACAGTAATTAAACTGTTTTTGTAAGAGGATATTCTAGATTGAACTTGCTTGTATTTATAAATATCTTTATCTAACTTTTTTTCTTTAATAATTGAAGAAATTAAACGCTGAGAATCTTGAGTATCATAAATTGTAAAATTAGAAGGGTATCCCAATCTATCAGCTTCAATCCGTAGAATTTTAGCAAAAACAGAGTGAAACGTTCCCATCCACAAGTTTTTTGCTTCGCTGTCACCTACAATCGAAGCGATTCGTGTTTTCATTTCACGAGCTGCTTTGTTGGTAAAAGTGAGGGATAAAATATTAAAAGGATCGACCCCTTCGCTCATCAAATAGGCGATGCGATAGGTGAGGACCCTAGTTTTTCCAGAACCTGCACCGGCAATGATAATCATTGGTCCTTCTTTCTGAAGGGTAGGCGCTAATTGTGCCTCGTTAAGTTGACTTAAATACTGTTTCAAATTTCGTTTTTTCTAAGACGTGAAATTAAGGAATGTAATTCGTATTTTTAAAAGGAAGTCCTATAAATTATAAACAATTCTAGGGAAGTTACTAAAATCGTTTGATCGTATTAAATTTTGCTTTTATTTAGATTGAAATTATTAACTTGGCTGATATTAATCAACCTATAAATTTTTTAAATGGAAATTGAGTTTTATAGCCTTATCATGTATTGCATTCCAGCCCTTATAACAGGTGCAATTGCTTATTTATTTTTTAAAGAATATACCAATAACGAAAATAAACGCCGTCACTACATCCTTCATAAATCGCTACAAAAAGAAGTGCTTCCTGTCAAACTTCAAGCCTATGAACGTATGACCTTGGTTTTAGAACGCATGGCTCCCAATAATTTATTGATTCGTATTCAGCCTATTTCTCAACGTAAAGAAGATTATGAACAATTATTAATACAAAATATCGAACAAGAATTTGAGCATAATTTAGCACAACAAATCTATTTATCAGAAGAATGTTGGAATATTATTTTAACTGCTAAAAACACGACGATTCAATTTATTCGAAATTGTGATATTTCAAATAATTCTAGTACAGCAGATAAGTTCCGTGAATTAGTACTCACAAAATCAATGGATACGTCATCACCAAGCAATGCTGCCTTAGCGTATTTAAAAAATGAAGTGAGTCATTTATTAACTTACTAAAGTGGATTGATGCAAAACACATTACTTCAAACTTCCATAGATTATTTGAAAGGTGTAGGGCCTGGGCGTGCTGAAGTACTGCGTAAAGAATTAGGAATTCATACTTTTCAAGACCTCATAAATTTATTTCCAAATCGCTACATCGATCGCACGCGTTTTTATAAGGTTTCTGAACTGCAACCCACCAATGCAGAAGTTCAAGTTGTTGGACAAATTACTGGTTTCAAAGAAATTGCTCAGAAACGTGGAAAACGTCTTGTAGCAACTTTTCGAGATGAAACTGGCTACTTGGAGTTGGTTTGGTTTAGAGGTCATAAATGGATCCGTGAGCATCTGAAAACTCATACTGATTATGTGATTTTTGGAAAAATAAATTTGTTCAATGGAACTTTTAGCATGCCGCATCCTGATATTGAACTCAAAACGGATTATGATAAAAGCCTTTCAAAGGCTATCCAACCCATTTATCCTTCCACTGAAAAGTTAACAAACAGAGGGATATCGAACCGAGTGATTTGTAAAATTATGGAACAGTTGTTCTTGCAACTCAATGGCCGGTTTGAAGAATCTCTTTCCATAGAAATTTTAGAACATCAAAAATTGATTTCTAAAAGTGAAGCTCTTCTAAACATTCATTTTCCAAAAACTCAAAATTTATTGAGTTTATCGCAATTTCGTTTAAAATTTGAAGAACTTTTTTATATCCAACTTCAACTCATTCTAAAAAACATCATTCATAAGACTAAAATAAAGGGCTATCGATTTGAAACCGTAGGATCTTATTTTAATACGTTTTATAACGAGCATTTACCGTTTGAACTGACCAATGCTCAAAAACGTGTATTGAAAGAAATTAGGATTGACATGGACAGTAATGCCCAAATGAATCGTTTGTTACAAGGTGATGTGGGCTCTGGGAAAACCATTGTAGCGTTGATGTCTATGTTGATTGCAATTGATAATAATTTTCAAGCAACTCTGATGGCACCCACTGAAATATTATCGTTCCAACACTACAACGGCTTAAAACCATTTTGTGATTTGATAGGCGTCAAGATTGGATTGCTAACAGGATCAAGTAAAACTGCGGCTCGACGCCTCATTCATGAACAATTAGAATCGGGCGAATTACAGATTATTATAGGAACGCATGCACTTTTAGAAGATAAGGTGAAGTTTAAGAATCTTGGCTTGGCAATTATTGACGAGCAACATCGGTTTGGAGTGGCACAACGCAGTAAGCTTTGGAAGAAAAACGTGTGTCCACCCCATATTTTGGTCATGACAGCAACTCCGATTCCTAGAACCTTAGCGATGTCTGTGTATGGAGATTTAGATATTTCTGTGATTGATGAATTGCCTGTTGGAAGAAAACCAATTAAAACCGTCCATCGTTTTGATAGCAACCGTCTGAAAGTACTTGGATTTATTAGAGATGAAATTGCAAAAGGCCGTCAGATTTATATTGTATATCCATTGATTAATGAAAGTGAAACTTTGGATTTTAAAGATTTAATGGATGGTTATGAAAGTATTGTGCGAGATTTTCCAATGCCAAACTATCAAGTATCCATCGTACATGGCCAGATGAAACCTGTTGATAAGGAATTTGAAATGCAGCGTTTTGTGAAAGGTGAAACACAGATTATGGTTGCCACCACCGTGATTGAGGTAGGCGTCAATGTGCCCAATGCTTCTGTAATGATTATTGAAAGTGCCGAACGGTTTGGGCTTTCGCAACTCCACCAATTGAGAGGACGTGTTGGACGTGGAAGTGAGCAGAGTTATTGTATTTTAATGACTGGTTCAAAGTTAGGCGACAACAGTAAAACCCGTATGAAAACCATGGTCAATTCAAGTGATGGATTTGAAATTGCGGAAGTTGATTTACGTCTTCGAGGTCCTGGAGATATGATGGGCACTCAACAAAGTGGGGTCTTAGAGTTGAAAATAGCCAATATTGTAAAAGATAAAGACATCTTGTCTTTAGCGCGGCATTGGGCTAAAAAAGTACTTGTATCAGATCCTAAACTAGAAAACACCAAGCATCAAGCTATTGCACAAACCTATATCAAAATGGGGAAATATAAGAACATCTGGAATTATATTAGTTGATATTATAATTCGCTAAAAAATCACTACTCAGTGCTTTCAGGTCTTTCATCACCAATCTAAAGTCTGCTTCAAAAAGGGTGTAGAATTCTTTTAATTCCTGTCCTGCATTGTCCATTCCTGATCTGTTTTTAGTACGCCGATTCATTCCTGCTAAAACACGGTCAATACCATCAAGATCCGCATAGATTAACAACCAGTTTCCTTCCATCATAACGGGAGCCATTTTTTGAATGTTTTCAGGAAGTATCTCAAAATTATCACGTAATAATTTATAAAACGTCTGAATATAATCAGCCAAAGGAATGTTTGAATAATCCGCCCAGTTTTTAGCTAAAAAGTGATCGTAAAATATATCTACTATAATTCCTGAATAATGCCCATAGTTTTTATGAAGCCGTTTGGTGCTTTGCCTAAAAGCGGAGTGGGCATCTGTTGTGGTGTCTATTTGTCGGTGTAATATGATTCCCTTTTGTATTTGAAGAGGGTAGGAGCTGTATTTTGAGCCTTTAATACTGTCTGCAATAAAGTTTCCAATCATGATGTCGGGATTATTTCCAGAAAGTAAAATATGTGCCAAGTAATTCATAGAGCGAAATTATGAATACATTTTAATATAATTGATTTGAAGTCTTATATTTGTTGAAACTTATTTTTTACATGACACTGATTAAATCAATTTCAGGAATACGTGGCACCATTGGTGGTGCCGTTGGAACCAACTTAACTCCAATAGATACTGTGAAATTTGCTGCGGCTTATGGAACGTGGATCAAACAGCAACGTTCTAAAGACAATTACCGTGTGGTCGTTGGAAGAGATGCCCGAATTTCGGGAAGTATGGTTCAAAACTTAGTCATGAATACACTCATTGGTTTGGGTATTGATGTCATTGATTTAGATTTATCTACCACGCCAACTGTTGAAATTGCTGTCCCTTTAGAAAAAGCAGATGGAGGTATTATCTTAACAGCGAGTCATAATCCAAAACAATGGAATGCTTTAAAGCTTTTAGATCAGAATGGGGAATTTTTAAATGCAGAGCATAGTCAACGTGTTTTAGATATCGCTGAAGCCGATGCTATGGAATTCGCGGATGTTGATGATTTAGGAGTCATTACTGAAAATCAAGCTTATTTTGACATTCATATTGATGAAGTATTGGATTTAGAATTTGTAAATGTAAAAGCCATTTCGGACTGTAAATTTAAAGTGGTGGTGGATGCTGTGAATTCTACTGGAGGAATTGCGATACCGCTACTATTGGAACGTTTAGGGGTTGAAGCAGTCAAAATACACTGCGAGCCTAACGGACAATTTCCACACAATCCAGAACCACTGAAACAACATTTAACAGATTTATCTGAAAAGGTTGTCTCTTCTAATGCCGATTTTGGAATTGCTGTTGATCCCGATGTGGACCGTTTGGCATTTATGGACGAAAAAGGAATTATGTTTGGTGAAGAATATACATTAGTTGCTTGTGCAGATTACATATTAAGTCAACGTCCAGGAAATACAGTGAGTAACCTCAGTTCTACACGGGCATTAAGAGATGTGACCGAAAAATATGGCGGAACTTATACAGCCAGTGCCGTTGGGGAAGTGAATGTGGTCAATGCTATGAAAGCAACCGATGCGGTCATTGGAGGAGAGGGCAACGGAGGTATTATCTTTCCGGAGTCCCATTATGGACGTGATGCTTTGGTAGGAGTGGCTCTCTTTTTAAGCTTAGTGGCGGAACGTAAAATAGCGGTGAGTACATTAAGGGCTAGCTATCCTTCTTATTTTATGAGTAAGAAAAAAATCGACTTAAATCCTTCCATAGATGTAGATGGTATTTTAGAAGCGATGGAAGCTAAGTATGCACACGAACAAATTTCTACTATTGATGGAGTTAAAATCGATTTTGAAATGGAGTGGGTACATTTAAGGAAAAGTAATACTGAGCCAATTATCCGAATTTACACAGAAGCACCTTCTCAAGAGAAAGCGGATATTTTAGCAGATAAAATTATACAAGAAATAAAAAATATAGCAAGGATTTAAACCTTGCGATGTTTCCAGCGTTTGTGTGTCCACAGGTAATACTCGGGTGCTTCGTGGATTTGTGTTTCTACAAGTTTTAGAAATTTATCAGTGATTTCATAGTCCTTATAATCTGCTGGGTTTTCAGCAAGAGTTTGAAATGTTGCCTCATAGTACCCTCTTTTTTTACGCTCAACAGAGAAAAATAACACAGGCATATCCAGTTTTTTAGCTAATGCTTCCGCACCTGTATGAACAGGGACGTTAATTCCCATAAATTCATTCCAGTGACGGGCCTTTTCCTTCTTAGGTGTTTGGTCAGAAATAAAACCATTCATAGATAATATGCCGTTTTTTTTGGCATCTTCTAAAACAGAAAATGTTTCCTTCGTTGTAATTAAATAACTGTTATAGCGGGCTCTAATAGATTTGATTAAGCGATCAAAATACTTGTTTTGAAGGCGCTTATACACTGCATAACC
Source organism: Flavobacteriaceae bacterium (assembly GCA_018608765.1). GTDB lineage: Bacteria > Bacteroidota > Bacteroidia > Flavobacteriales > Flavobacteriaceae > Hel1-33-131. Next base: position 28,419 of record JABAYY010000093.1, on the reverse strand, counting down.
ACGGTGAGTCGTGTAAGTTTGAAGAATAAAAATCCATTCCCAACTTCCATAATGGGCGCACATAACAACGATGCTTTTATTTTGTTTTTCAAAATCCTTAATAATATCCAAATTTTTAAAGGTGTACCGTGCCTTCATGGACTCCAGAGAAATTGTCATAGATTTAATAGATTCCAAAATCATATCACAAAAATGATGAAAGAATTTTTTGGTAATGGTTTTAATTTCTAAATCGGATTTTTCAGGAAATACTAGTCTAAGGTTATCCTTAACCGTTTGTTTCCGGTATCTAAAAACATGGTACATCAAAATGTATAAAAGGTCAGAAACAGTGTATAGCAATCGAAAAGGAAGAATGGAAACAAACCACAAAATTGGGTAAATTAAAATGTACGCTAGTAATTGCATTTAAAAAGATTAAATTTACAACCGCAAATATATAGTTTATTTAATATATCCGTATGGACATTCGTATTTATACCCTGATTATTATAGCCCTCAATGTACTTTGCTCTTTTAAGGGCTTCAAAGATCGCTCTTTTTTTGAAACTTATAAGTTTAACGTAGGAGGCATCAAACGTGGAGAAAAACTTCGTATGTTGGTCTCTGGGTTTCTACATGTTGACTTGCAACACCTGCTCTTCAATATGATCACACTTTATTTCTTTGCAGATCAGGTGATATATAAAGTTGGGTCTTTTTATTTCTTTTTGATTTATTTTGGAAGTTTAATTTTCGGGAATTTATTGTCCTATTATTTCCATAAAAATGAATCTTATTATTCAGCAGTTGGGGCGAGTGGTGCCGTGACAGGTATTTTGTATGCCGCTATCTTATTATTCCCTGGCATGGAATTATATTTGTATTTTATTCCTATTCCTATTCCTTCCTATATTGTGGGTGTTGGGTATATGATGTATTCAATTTATGGAATGAAATCACGGGTAGGCAATATTGGTCATGATGCACATTTTGGCGGTGCTATTGGAGGTTATGTACTTACATTATTAATTGCGCCTCAAGTTTTAGAGACGCATTTGTGGATGGTGATTCTTCTTGCAGTTCCAATTATTATCTTATTTGTGATGCATCAAAACAATAAGATCTAGAACCCGCTATTTTTTAATTAATCCAATAAACTCTTAATTTTAGCTTCCAATTCCGCACCTCTTAAACGTTCCGCGATGAGTATTCCTTTTTTGTCTAAAATAAAGGTCGCAGGAATCGAATTTACGCCATAGGCTTGCGCAATCGGGTCTTGCCAGAATTTCAGATTAGAAACGTTATACCAGTTCAATTGATCTTTTTTTATGGCCTCAATCCAAAACGCTTTCTGGTCTCCACGTTCTAGCGAAACACTGATAATTTCTAATCCTTTAGAATGGTATTTGTCATACAGTTTCACCAAATTTGGATTTTCAATTCGACAAGGCTTGCACCAAGAGGCCCAAAAATCAACAATAGTAACCTTTCCTTTTATATCACTTAAAGTAATTTGTTCACCCTGTGGGTTTGATGCAGTAAAATCAGGCGCTTGCATACCAATTTTAATTTTTCCTTTATTTGGGTTGCTATTAATTTTTTGTTGAATCTTCTTTGAAATTAATTGATTCGTTTCGTTTTTAGTCTTGATAGAACCTTCGATTCGTTTAAAAGCACTGGCAGCCAATTTCATATCAAACCCCTTTTGGCTTGTAAGTCCATCCAAAATTAACAATGAAAAATCAGAGTCGTTATTAGTTTCAATAAATTCATATCCAAAATTTTTCAATTGGCCTCTCAAAGAATCCCCCTTTTTTTGAAGTGCTTTTAAACCTTCTGTATCATCTTTCAAAGTTAAAAATGCAGTTTTCACAGCTTCAATCGCTTCTATTTTTTCTTGATATTTATTCTTATAATCATTAAAAACAGAATTATTATAGGTTCCTTCTACTTTTGATTTATGAATACTGTCTTTATAGATTTCAACATTAATTATTCCTGGCTCTATAAACACAGAGGTTTGTCCTCTTACACCATCAATAGTTAAGGCACGCATTTCGGCTCCTTTTATCTCTCCTTTGAAACGAAAGGCTCCATTAAAAACAATAGCGGTGTCTGTAGCTGTTCTATTTCTACCATTTTCAGTTTTTAATAAATAAGCTCTTAATCCATCATATACGCCCTCAGCTTTAACAATTACTTCATATTCGACATCTGATTTTGAGGTTGAAGGTTTGCAACTAAACAACAATGCAATACTAATTATAAAAATGATTTGAGTTTTCATCTGTAGGAGTTTAAAATTTTTACAAAAATAAATTAAAATTATTACTTCTCCCATTTGAACTAATATTAATACTTTTGTAAAAAATGAATTCATTGTATCAAAACGACACTATTATTGCTTTAGCCACCCCATCCGGTGCAGGTGCGATTGCTATTATTAGACTATCTGGCCCCGATGCGATTACAATGGTGGATGCATTTTTTAAATCAATACACTCCAAAAAACTAAGCTCTCAAAAAACACATACCATTCACTTAGGACATATCGTAGAAGATTCACGAGTTTTAGATGAAGTATTGGTGTCTGTTTTTAAAAATCCTAAATCCTATACAGGTGAGGATGTGATTGAAATTTCATGTCATGGAAGTTCATACATACAACAAGAAATTATACAATTATTTGTGCGCCATGGTGCTCGAATTGCGAACCCCGGCGAATTTACACTTCGTGCGTTTCTCAACGCAAAGCTCGATTTGAGTCAGGCCGAAGCCGTAGCTGATTTGATTGCTAGTGATAACAAAGCCTCCCATCAAATTGCTATGCAACAGATGCGTGGAGGGTTTAGTAATGAGATTAAAGTTTTACGTGATGAGTTGTTAAACTTTGCTTCCTTGATTGAATTAGAACTTGATTTTTCTGAGGAAGATGTAGAGTTTGCAGATCGGAAACAATTTGAAGATTTATTAGAACGTATTATTAAGGTATTAAAACATTTGATTGATTCGTTTTCAACAGGGAATGTAATCAAAAATGGAATTCCAATTTCTATAATTGGGGCACCTAATGTTGGGAAATCTACGCTATTAAATGCGCTTCTAAACGAAGACAAAGCGATTGTCAGTGACATTGCAGGAACCACCCGTGATGCGATAGAAGATGAAATCACCATAGAAGGGATCAAGTTCCGATTTATTGATACAGCGGGCATTCGATCTACTGACGATACCATTGAAAGTATTGGCATCAAAAAAACATTTGAAAAGATTACGCAATCCCAAGTAGTTTTGTATTTATTAGACGCGTCAAAAGTGACTACGGATACGATTCAGATATTTAATACAGATATTCGAAAAATTCAAGAACAATATCCCGACAAACAGTTGATTGTGGTGGCGAATAAAATGGATGAAGCAGATCAGGAGTTTATTGAAACTTCTTTTGTATTTCCACACACGCTTTATACGTCTGCCAAAAGCGGATTGGGTATAGATACTTTAAAAACTAAGCTGTTAGAGTTTGTAAATACAGGAGCTTTGCGTAACAATGATACTATTATAACCAATTCCAGACATTATGATTCTCTTTTAAAGGCTCTCTCAGAAGTTCAAAAAGTACAGCAAGGGATGGATGCCAATCTTTCTGGGGATTTATTAGCGATTGACATCCGACAAGCTTTATATCATTTTGGAGAGATTACAGGAGAGATCACTTCTGATGACCTGTTGGGTAATATCTTTGCTAATTTTTGTATCGGGAAATAGAATTACGTATTGAGTATTAAGAAAAGAGAAAATAGAGTAAAGAACCATAAAACAAAATCCAAGACGAAAGTTTATTTGAATATTTATAATGTCACACTGAATGCAGTTTAAGTGTCGAAGTGTATGTGTCCGAATTATTTGTAGCTCTTTTAATTTGTATTTAATTTCTATTTATTACTTTTGTTTACTAACCAATTTAATGTTATGAAAAAATTACTATACTTATTTTTAGCACTTTCCTTCGCATGTTCGTCAGATGACGACGCGTCCAACACCTCAATTGATGGTAATTGGCAATTGACATCTATAAAAGAAAATGGACAATCAATTCATGACAGCTGTGATTTAGAATCTTATATGGTAATAGATGTAGACAACTCAGGCACCTATTTTCAGTATTACTCTGATGACCCAGCAACTGAACCTTGTGGCTTGGATGCAACTTACAACTTTAGTGTGTCAGCGGGATCTTCTAGTTCTAACTATAACTGGATTTTAGATGGTGTATCTTCACCGCTCGTATTAAACGGAAACACACTTCAACTCACATTTGGTAGTGATGAAGTGCTTGAATTTGTTAAAAATTAATTTCGAATACATCACCCTTTAGGCTTTGCTAGTTTAAACATACTATCTTTTGTCACTCTAGTGTACCAATCGCCTCCTAAACGTGCGACGAGGTCTAATTTTTCAGAATCAATTTGACCGTTTTCATCTAACAACTCAGATTTGACATGGATGTGTACTACTTTGGCGATGACCAACTGACCAGCACCTCCATGTTCTCCAAGTGAAACAATATTTTCTACGGTACACTCAAAGGATACAGGAGACTCCAAAACTCTTGGAGGCTTCACTTTCAGAGAAGCAACTTCCGTTAATCCTGTCTCTGTAAATTCATTGACGCCTTTGTCATACTCTTTACTGGTTTCTGACATTTGTTCGACAATTGAATAATCAACGATATTAATCACTACTTCTTTAGTTTCTGTAGCATTTTGAAGCGTATGTTTTGTAGTGTTATCGCGTACACGTCTTGCCGGTGAGAAAATTAATATGGGTGGATTAGAGCTAAATACATTAAAAAAGCTAAATGGACTCAAGTTGACATTTCCCTTGGCGTCTATGGTACTTGCAAACGCAATAGGTCTTGGAGCAATAGCGGAGGAGAGCAGTCTATGAACATCTCTAGTTTCTAATAATTCAGGATCAAATGATTTTACAGTTGACATGCTATTTTTTTTAAGTAGTTTTTAAAAGTGTTGATTTAACGGCTCCAAACCCAACTCGGATTTCACCTTTTAGACAATGACCTCTCATAATCACGGTGTCATTATCTTGAATAAATTTACGTGAGCCTCCTTCAAGTAGTTCCACAGGTTTTGAGCCTGCCCACGACAACTCGAGCATGGATCCATAGGAATCAGGACTTTTTCCACTGATCGTCCCAGAAGCCATTAAATCGCCCACATTCATATTGCACCCATTTACAGTGTGGTGCGCTAATTGTTGGTTCATATTCCAATACATATATTTGAAATTGGAGTGACTCACAACGGTTTCTTTGCAGTTTTCAGGCTGGATGGAAACTTCTAATTGAATATCGTAATTTTTAGACCCTTCAAAATTTAAATAGGGTAGAACCGTTGGTTCTTGTGTGGGCCCGTCAATTTTAAATGGTTCTAGTGCCTCTAAAGTCACCACCCATGGTGACATAGATGAGGCAAAACTTTTTGCCAAAAATGGACCTAAGGGAACGTATTCCCATTTTTGAATGTCACGTGCCGACCAGTCGTTAAATAATACTTTTCCGAAAATATAGTCGTCCGCTGCATCCGTTGAAACAGAATCACCTAGTTTGGTTGATTTTCCGATGATAAACCCCATTTCCAATTCAAAATCAACGCGCATAGACGCTTGAAAAACGGGTGCTGTATTTGGAGTTAAAACAACTTGCCCTTTTGGTCTGTGTACGTTTTCCCCACTCACAATAATTGAGGAAGCACGACCATGATAACCCACAGGTAAATGTTTCCAGTTGGGCAGTAACGCATTGTCAGGATCTCTAAACATGGTACCAATGTTGGTGGCATGTTCTATGCTTGAATAAAAATCGGTATAATCACCCACTTTTACAGGTAAATGCATCTGTACTGAGCTTTGTTTTATAAATACTGATGGGTGTGATTTTAATACAGAATTCTCATTGCACAATTCAGCTTGAATCAATTCTCGTACTTTAACAGTGATTGATTTTCCTAAAGCAATGAAATCGTTTAAGGATTCAGATTCTAAAACTTTAATATCGAACTCTAAATCTTTAAATACCCCCAATTCATAAGCGGCATATACATCTAATACAGTATCGCCAATGGCAATACCAACTCTTTTGATATGATCGGATTCAGAGAAAATACCAAAGGGTATATTATAAATACTAAAATCAGAATTTTGATCTATTTTAATCCAAGATTGCATATGTTATTTTTTAATAATTAAATCCAAGCCATCACTGATGAGCTTGGAGAAATGTTTGTTTTTTTTCAATGAGATCAACTGCTCATAAATCTCACTCTTTAAAGATAAATCTTTATCGTAAACCAACTCATACAATTCCAATAATATTAACCATTCAGAAGGATAGTTTGATTTTACTTCTTTGAATATTATCGCTAAGGAATCTAAATCTATTGATTTATGAGTTCTATGATTTTTAACCGTTTCATATAATTGATGCAGTTTTTTTTCATCGTCTGAATACCTGATCTTAGCTGTTTTAGTATCAGAAATGGTATAGATGTCTTCGAAAGAATTTGAATCTGCAGGTCCTGCAAATGCAGAGCTAATATTTTTGCCGATGGCCATGTCATAAATTCCCCAACTCGGATCAAATAAAACGGTATCAAAATGGGTTACTTTACAGTTTTTAAACGTGATTAAAATAATCTTTCCTTGAAGATCTCTTTTGCCTGTAATAATTTTACCTTCAACTTTTACGCCTCCTTCAAAATTAAGGCATGTGGTTTTCCCTTCAATAATACCATAAACTTCCAAGTCTTTAGGAGACATGTCTTCGATTGCAATATTGATTCCTTCTAATTTGCCAACGGGGCTCCCAAACCCACTAGGGTGGTGTTCGGTGCCATGCCCAATCAATTCTTTCCCATTGACAGACAAAGCTGTTGGGCTATTGGTTTGAAAGTAAATGGGAGTGTTGCTGGAATCCAAAACATTGTTGAATGTGCCTGATACTTGAATCCCTGTACTTAATTCGATTGTACCCAGTTTTTCGGAAATAATCAACTTTTTCAATCCTTCTAAACCGCCTGTTCGTATTGCCATTGTATTTGCAAATTTTTCTAAAACAAAGCTAAGACTTGCAAAGTTAGGAATGACAAATAATTGAGGTTGTGTGTTGGTAATATCAAAATTTACTTCTGCAGCTTCAATTGAATAAGGAATTTTTATAACTTCTTTTTTTAAACACAACTGACTTTCTTCAATGGAAGACAGTAAACCTGCACCATATAATTTGGGGTTCTCAAGCGTTCCAATAAGTCCATATTCAACAGTCCACCAGTGAAGATTTCTGATTTTTGCCATTTCAGAGAGTCCTCCCATTTCTTCTTGAAGCAAATTAACAGCTTTGGTGGCTTCCTGAATTTCTTTTACTGTAGAATTTGGATTTTCTTTTAAAATTGATAAAAGCCGAATGGCTTCGTACATCTCATGATCTTTGGGCGAGGAGATGGCTTTGCATCCAATTTCGCCTAAGCGTCTTAAATATTCTGAATATTCAGGATTTGCAATGATGGGAGCATGCCCAGCTGCTTCGTGAATGATGTCAGGAGCAGGCGTATAATTGATATGGTCAATAGTTCTTATATCCGATGAAATCACAAGTACATTATAAGCTTGAAATTCCATAAAAGCATTTGGAGGAATAAATCCATCGACAGCAACTGCTGCCCATCCAATGTCTTTGAGGATGCGATTCATGCCTTCCATCTTTGGGATCAGTTCTTCATCAATCCCTGTTTTTTTTAAACCTCTAATGTAGCTTTTATGAGCAGTATGTTTTAAGACACTTACATTCAAACGCATGACATACCGCCATACCGCTTGATTTTGAGCCGTATAGTCTTCATAAGGTTGTTGTACGATAAACTTATGAAGATGTTTAGGAAGCTTTTCAGTAACGCTGTTAAACCGCATCGTATGGTCTTGAATGGTTGGCATTAAAACATCCTATTAAAGGGTTCCTCTGTTTGCTTGTTCTCTTTCAATAGATTCAAAGAGTGCTTTGAAGTTTCCAGCACCAAACCCTCTAGCGCCCATTCTTTGAATGATTTCAAAAAACAAGGTAGGTCTATCTTCAACAGGCTTGGTGAATATTTGTAATAAATACCCTTCTTCATCGGCATCAATCATAATCCCAAGAGATTTTAATTTTTCTATGTCTTCTGCTAATTCATGGTTGTGATCAGAAAGTCTTTTTGGAACAGATTTGTAATATTCGTCGGGGGGTGTGCTTAAAAACTCAACCCCTTTAGCTCTCATTTTTGCTACCGTATCAATGATATCATTTGAGGCAACAGCTATGTGTTGTACTCCTGGACCATTGTAAAAGTCTAAGTATTCTTCAATCTGTGATTTCTTTTTTCCTTCTGCAGGTTCGTTAATTGGAAATTTAATTCTTCCGTTTCCATTACTCATTACTTTACTCATTAATGCAGAGTATTCTGTTGTAATTTGCTTATCATCAAAAGATAAAAAGTTTACAAAGCCCATAACATCTTCGTAATATTTCACCCAGATATCCATTTCATTCCAGCCAACATTCCCTACCATATGGTCTATAAATTTTAGACCCATAGGTTCAGGGTTGTATTCCGATTCCCATTTTTCATAACCTGGTAAAAACACACCTGTGTAGTTTTTTCTTTCTACAAATATGTGAACAGTTTCACCATAGGTATAAATTCCAGCTCTCACAATTTCGCCATGTTCGTCTTTTTCAACGGTTGGTTCCATATATGATTTTGCGCCTCTTTTGGTGGTTTCTTCCCACGATTTTTTAGCGTCATCAACCCATAAAGCAACAACTTTCACCCCATCTCCATGTTTGGATAAATGTTCGTTCATCCATGAATCTTGATTAAGAGGAGTGGTTAAAACGATTCTTATTTTATCTTGTTTAACTACATAAGAGGCGTAATCTTTACATCCTGTTTCTAATCCTTTATAGGCATGCGATTGAAATCCAAAAGCAGTTTTGTAAAAGTGGGCTGCTTGTTTTGCATTGCCTACAATAAATTCTACATAATCAGTTCCTAATAACGGAAGAAAATCTTGTGCTTCTTCAAATATTTTTTCCAATCCGTATTCTACATTTTCTATTTTACTCATTTCCGTAAATTTTTATTTTTTTTATTTTGTAATCCAAGATTTATAATAATCTTCGTTTTGTAATTCCATGGCTTCTTCTGTCACCATCAATGGACTAAAAGTGTCTACCATCACAGCAAGTTCAAAAGTTTCTTTTTTACCAATGCTTTTTTCCATGGTTCCAGGGTGAGGACCATGTGGAATCCCAGCGGGGTGTAGAGTGACGCTGCCTTTATTAATATCATTTCTACTCATAAAGTCACCATCGACATAGTAAAGGACTTCATCGGAGTCAATATTAGAATGATTATAGGGTGCTGGCACCGAATTTGGGTGGTAGTCATACAATCTTGGTACAAACGAACAGATGACAAAGGAGCTAGTTTCAAATGTTTGATGAATTGGTGGTGGTTGATGAATCATCCCAGTTATGGGTTCAAAATCGTGAATAGAAAATTTATAAGGAAAATTATATCCGTCCCAGCCAACCACACTAAATGGGTGTGCAGCATACACATATTCGTGAATGGTATCTTGTTTTTTTACTTTAATTATAAAATCGCCTGTCTCGTTAAAAGTTTCAAGCTCAGTAGGCGGGTGGAGGTCTCTTTCGCAGTACGGAGCGCCTTCTACATGCTGACCAAACCAATTCCGATAGCGTTTTGGTGTATAAACAGGATTTTTTGACTCCACAATGAATAAACGATTGTTTACGTCGTTAAATTCAATTTGATAAATAATTCCTCTTGGGATCACTAGATAATCGCCATATTTGAATTCGATGTTCCCTAGATGGGTTCTCAGTTTCCCTGAACCTTCATGGATAAATAACACTTCATCAGAATCCGTGTTTTTATAAAAATAACTTGTTAATGATTCTTTAGGAGCTGCCAAACTAATCTGACAATCGTTATTCACTAAAATACACGTTCTGCTCTTTAAATAATCATTTACTGGTGCCACATTATATCCTTCTAGTTTCAAGGACTTCATGTTTTTAGACACTGCTATTTTTGGTGCAACATCGTAAGATTTTAAGATTTCTTTGACTTGTGTTGGACGTTGTGTATGGTACATTAATGTGGACATTCCATCAAAACCAATGGTTCCAAATAATTCTTCATAATAGAAATTATCATTTTCATCTTTAAATACGGTGTGTCTTTTGAGGGGTATTTTTCCTAACGTATGATATCTTGGCATATTATATGGTTAAAATTTAATTATCTATTAAAATAACTGATAAGAACAAATCTAAATATAATATGAGTTACTTATTAGTTTATCACTAAAACAGTTTCTAAATAAGAATATTTATATGTATTTTTGCATAAATAAAGTGTTTTATTCTTTTTAAGGATAATTTCAAAACCATTAATATATATATTTTCTATATGCTCGAAAAACTCAACAAAACCGATATTGAAATATTAAGACTGTTACAACAGAACAGCAACCGTACTATAAAAAATATTGCCGACCTCTTAGGGATGACCACAACCCCTGTTTTTGATCGTATTAAAAAATTAGAAAAAAAAGGTTTTATTAGTAAATACGCCGCTATTCTAAATTCAAAAAAGTTGGGTCTAAAATTGACTGTTTTTGCTGGAATATCGCTTAAAAACCATACGCGTAGTTATTTAGAAAAATTTGTAAAAACAATTGATGGATTTCCTGAAGTTGTAGAGTGTCATCGTGTGTCAGGAAATTTTGATTATTTGTTAAAGTTAGTATTGGTGGACATAGAAGACTACGAACAATTTATATTAACTAAACTTTCTGTTTTAACAGATCTAAGCAACGTACAAAGTTATGTGGCGCTTTCTCAAAGTAAATCAACGAATGAGGTCAATTTGGATCATTTGGTCTAAAACTAAAAACTCTCCCTCAACACAATCAAACTCGCTTTGTGACCTGTAGTCAATAGCCATTCTCCCGAACCAATGAGGTTGTCACTTTCATTGTAAACCTTTAATTGAGCTGTATTAGGGCTTGAACTTCCTTCGTTAAGCGCGATAAACTGAATGGTATTTAAACCTTCTTTTAACTCAATATCAATAATATAAGCTGAATTTCTAAGGGTGATGTTCGGATGAATAATAGCTTTATTGAGCATTAATTTAATACGATCCCCATCTTCATACTCATGATCTCGACACAGAATACGAATGTATTTGGATTTGGTTTTAATATCGCCTAAGTAGTAATCGCGATCGTACTTAGAGACATTTTTCCGATTTTCATTAAACTGTTGTTTAATTTCCCATGTAGGATCCACCACATCGCGAGTTTGGGTCATGCCATATTTTTTCTTTGCAAACCCATCAATTGGCTTGATGCCCATCGTTATTGTAAACCCTTTATCAGTTAATCCTTTAATAGGAGAGAGAGTCAAAGGGAATTTTTCCGATAACGGATTGCGTTCTAAGGCTAAGGCTTTGATTCGAAACGTTTCTTGGTTGGTATCTAACTGCGCATACATCTTAGGTTGCATCCCAATTAATAACAGTAACAATATCAAACTTCGATTCATAAAACGTATTGGCATTTCTTAAGTTGTAAATATATTAATTTGATTGCTAACTTTCCTGTGATGAGCAAAATATAAAATTCTATTTTCATCTATTTTATCCTTTCAATAAATGTTCAAATTTATCAGTATTCACTTTTATGATTCATTTTTCACGTTAAAAGCATCGATTTTCATATCTTTAAACTTTCTATATTTATTTTTATTGCAAACACATCTCACATCTTTAAAACAACAACTTTCAGGTGAACTGTATGACAGTGATCTTGTAAAAACCTTATATGCCACGGATGCATCTGTGTACAGAGAACTGCCTTATGCAGTGGCCATTCCAAAAACAACAAAAGACATTAAATGTTTGATTGAATTTGCTAATTCAAAAGCATTGTCAATCATTCCACGTGCTGCAGGCACCTCTTTGGCTGGTCAATGTGTGGGCGATGGAATCGTAGTAGATGTATCTAAATACATGAACACTATCTTAGAAATCAATACTCAAGAGCAATGGGTTCGTGTGCAACCTGGAGTAGTTAGAGATCATTTGAATGAGTTTTTAAAACCTTTCGGTTTCTTTTTCGGGCCTAATACATCAACTGCCAATCGCTGTACGATGGGAGGGATGGTCGGAAATAATTCCTGTGGTTCCACCTCCATCGAGTATGGATCGACTCGTGATCATACCTTAGCAGTCAAAGCCATTTTAAGTGATGGGAGCGACGTGGAGTTTTCACCCCTCAGCAAAGAAGATTTCAATTCAAAAACACAAGGAACTTCCTTAGAAGCTGACTTATATAAACATATGTATTCTGAGCTTGATAATCCCATGGTTCGAGATCTCATCAAATCAGGCTATCCAAAAGCGTCCATTACGCGGCGTAATACGGGATATGCTGTAGATGCATTGATGGAAACAAATGTATTTACGGAATCAAACGACGCATTTAATTTTTCAAAACTACTGTGTGGTTCAGAGGGTACTTTAGCATTCACCACAGAACTAAAACTTAAAATCGTACCCCTACCAAAACCCTTTCAAGTGGTTTTAAATGCGCATTTCAATTCCATTACCGAAAGTCTTCAAGCCACATTAGTTGCCATGAAACTGTCACCTTCAGCTTGTGAATTGATGGATAAAACTATTTTGGATTGTACCAAAGATAACATCACTCAGCAAAAAAATAGATTTTTTGTGGAAGGCGATCCAGAAGCGATTCTTATGGTGGAGTTTAGAGGAGATACTTTAGAGGAAGCCAGGCAACAAGCAAAAGCCTTGGAAACCAACCTTAAAACGTCTCAATTGGGTTATGCTTACAAACTAGTTGAAGGAGAGGATTGCGATAAAGTATGGGACTTAAGAAAAGCAGGTTTGGGACTGTTAGCAAATATCCCTGGTGATGCCAAAGCAGTTGCGTGTATCGAAGATACGGCTGTGGCTTTGGAAGATTTACCACTTTATATTGAAGCTTTTACGGCACTAATGAAATCCTATCATCAAAAGGCGGTGTACTATGCACATGCTGGGGCAGGGGAATTACATTTAAGACCGATATTAAATTTAAAATCATCAACGGATATAGAACTGTTTCGTGCCATCAGTGAGGCCTCTGCTAAATTGGTGAAATCTTTTAAGGGTGCGCTCAGCGGTGAGCATGGTGATGGTCGAGTTCGATCGGAATTTATTCCGTTAGTTTTAGGAGAAGATAATTATCAACTTCTAAAACGAATTAAATCAACGTGGGATCCATCTTCTATTTTCAATCCAGGAAAAATTGTGAATGCAGTACCAATGGAAACATCCCTACGTTACGAAGCAGATACAGATATTACAAAAATTGATACGCTCTATAATTTTAAATCTACAGGTGGAATTTTACACACTGTTGAAAAATGTAATGGTTCGGGCGATTGTAGAAAATTAAGTTTTGCTGGAGGGACTATGTGTCCAAGCTACAGAGCAACACTGGATGAAAAAGATTCTACCCGGGGTCGAGCCAATGTATTGCGTGAATTTTTAACTCAAAATACTAAAGAAAACCCATTTGACCATCCAGAAATTAAAGAAGCGATGGAGTTGTGTGTTTCTTGTAAAGCTTGTAAATCCGAATGCCCATCCAATGTTGATATGGCAAGTTTGAAAGCCGAGTTTTTGTATCAGTATCAAAAAACAAATCCTGTTTCACTGAGAAGTAAACTCATAGCTCACAATGCTAAAATTAATGCGATTGCCCATCGATTTGCAGGGTTTTATAATTTTATAGGCAAAAGTACTTGGTTTAAATCTCTTATAGGAGTTCATCCAAAACGTTCGCTGCCAACTCTACATTCTCAAACATTAGGACAGTGGTTCCCAAGTGTTCAACAGAAAAACTATTCCGAAAGTGTCTATTTGTTTTGCGATGAATACACCAATCATTTTGATGTAGAAATCGGTAAAAAAACAATTTTATTGTTAAATGAATTAGGGTATAATGTACTCATGCCTGACCATTCTGAAAGTGCCCGAGCCTATATTTCAAAAGGGTTTTTAGAAGAAGCAAAAACTATAGCAACAGAGAATGTTAGCACGTTTAGTACTTTGGTTTCAAAAGACACTCCTTTAGTAGGGATCGAGCCTTCTGCTATTTTAGGATTTAGAGATGAATATCCGAACCTTGTGGATGCACCATTAAAATCGACTGCAGACGATTTAGCTCAAAACGTGTTTACAATTGAGGAGTTTTTGGCGAATGAAATGAAAGCTAATAAAATTGATGTTTCAAAATTTACTACAAAAACAGAAACTGTTTATTACCATGGTCATTGCCATCAAAAAGCATTGTCTTCCAATTCATATGCGGAAACTATTCTAAGCATCCCCTCTAACTTCAAGGTTAAATCCATAGATTCTGGATGTTGCGGAATGGCTGGATCATTTGGTTATGAAAAAGAACATTACAAATTAAGTCAACAAATAGGAGAGGATCGTTTATTTCCTTCTTTGAGAGAGTTAAAATCAAAAGAAATTGTGTCTGCTTCCGGTACAAGTTGCAGGCATCAAATAAAAGATGGAGTAAATAAAACAGCTCTGCATCCTATTGAGGTTCTGTATAATGCATTAAATTAGCAACCATGAGCTATTTAGAGACTATCGGGTTTTTTGGAGCCTTCTTAACGGGGATTGTTATTGGTCTTTTTGGAGGGGGTGGCTCTATTTTGGCAGTCCCGATATTTGTCTATCTATTCAAATTAAATCCTGTCATCGCGACTAGTTATTCCATGTTTGTGGTTGGATCGTCCGCGGCTATTGGAACACTAATCAATATAAAAAAGAAACTAATTGAATATAAGACCGCCCTTATATTTACACTGCCTGCGCTGGTATCTGTTTCTCTTACACGACGGTTCTTAATCCCAAACATTCCAGACACTCTTTTGTCTTTTGAATCTTTTGCCGTCACAAAAGAGATGGGATTGATGCTGTTTTTTAGTAGTATTATAATTTTATCCTCTGTTCTGATGATGAGGAAGCCTCGTATAGGAGTTGCTACAAAAACAACCACTCAAAAGAATTATGGTTTATTGATTTTTATAGGGTTAGGAGTAGGTGTTTTAACCGGACTGGTAGGAGCTGGCGGCGGGTTTATTATTGTGCCTGCATTGGTTTTGTTTGCAAGATTAACAATCAAACAAGCCGTTGCAACTTCTTTAATTATTATCACTTTTAATTCGCTTATTGGGTTTAGTTCTGATGTATCTTTCCTTAAAATTGAGTGGGATTTTCTAATCCTTTTTACGGCTCTCTCTGGTGTAGGGATTTTTGTAGGCACCTATATTTCTAGTTTTGTGCGTGAATCAACATTAAAAACTAATTTCGCTCGCTTTATGATTGTCATGGCAGCGGTTATTATTTTCAAGGAATTGACTTCTTGAGGTGTAACAATTACCTTTATTTAGCGTCATATAGATAAAATCTATTTTCCCATGAAACAAGACAATCAAACCATTGTGCTTATGCATCTTTCTCAATTAGCAACCCCTATAATTGCATTTGGTAGTATTTTAATTCCTCTTATAATTTGGTTTACCCAAAAAGAAAAAGTAAAAGACCTAGATACCCATGGGAAAATGATTCTTAATTTTCAGTTTAGTATGTTAATTTACAGTTTTGTGTGTATTCCTTTGATTCTTGTAGGCGTGGGCATCCTTGGGCTTCTTATCATTTTGGTATTATCGATTGTGTATCCTATTAAAAACGCAGTAAGAGCCAGTAATCAAGAAGCTCCTGAATATCCTTACAGTATCATATTTTTAAAATAATAATGCATACTGTTGCGGGGCGTTATCATTAAATGAACAAGCAGCGATGTTGTTTCAATTTTTTAATTACCTTTGTGCCTCGAATACGTTGAACAACTATGAGTCCAAAAGTTTTACTTAACAACAAAGAAGTAAACATCATTCTACATCGATTGGCTTGTCAACTCATTGAAAAACATACCGACTTTTCTAATACTGTTTTAATTGGATTGCAACCAAGAGGTATCTTTTTAGCTGAGCGCATAAAGGCTCTTTTACAGACAGAATACAAGCTTCCTGATGTGCAGTTAGGATTGTTAGACATCACTTTTTATAGAGATGACTTTAGACGTTCTGATAAAGTTCTCGAAGCAAACTCAACAGAAATTGATTTTTTGATTGAAGACAAACGTGTTGTTTTTATTGATGATGTGTTATATACAGGGAGAAGTATCCGCGCAGCTTTAACCGCGATCCAATCGTTTGGGCGTCCTAGTGAGATTGAATTATTAACCCTAATAGACAGACGTTTTAGTAGACATCTACCGATTCAGCCAGATTATAGAGGCCGACAAGTTGATGCTATTAATGACGAAAAAGTATTGGTAAACTGGAAAGAAACTAGCGGTGAAGACGCCGTTTATTTGATAAAAAATTAGACTATGAGCGAACTGAGTGTAGATCATTTATTAGGAATAAAACATCTAAAAAACGATGATATTAACCTTATTTTTGATACTGCTGATCATTTCAAGAAAGTGATCAATCGTCCCATAAAAAAAGTACCTTCCCTTAGAGACATTACAATTGCTAATTTATTTTTTGAAAATTCAACACGAACAAAACTCTCTTTTGAACTCGCTCAAAAGCGTCTGTCTGCCGATGTGATTAATTTCTCTTCTGGGCAATCTTCAGTCAGTAAAGGAGAATCGCTGGTCGATACGGTCAATAACATTCTTTCTATGAAAGTAGATATGGTCGTCATGCGCCACCCGAATCCTGGGGCAGCTACATTCTTATCAAAACATATTAATGCACAGATTGTCAATGCGGGCGACGGTGCACATGAACATCCAACGCAAGCACTTTTAGACACCTACTCAATTCGTGAAAAGTATGGCGAAGTAAAAGGTAAAAAAATAGTCATTGTTGGCGATATTTTACACAGTAGAGTTGCCTTGTCAAATATCTTTGCCTTGCAATTGCAAGGAGCAGAAGTGATGGTTTGCGGTCCAAAAACACTCATTCCAAAATATATTGATAAACTTGGAGTCAAAATTGAAACTAACTTGCGTAAAGCACTTGAATGGTGCGATATAGCAAATATGCTACGCGTTCAAAATGAACGTATGGAAATCAGTTATTTCCCTACCACACGAGAATATACACAACAGTACGGCGTTACCAAAGAGTTGTTAGAATCTTTAGATAATGAAATCACCATCATGCATCCAGGTCCAATCAACAGAGGGGTCGAAATTACCAGTGAGGTGGCGGATTCTGATCAAGCCATTATTTTGAACCAAGTAGAAAATGGGGTTGCCATCCGAATGGCAGTTATGTACCTTTTGGCTTCTAAAATCAAATAATAAAATGACCATAGAACAGCATAATTCCACAGCAATAATTACCCAAGAAAAAACAAATATTTCTGAATTTTCAAAGAAATTATCAGTGCTACACGAACGTTTTAAAGAAGGAAATGTGATTTTAAAACTCAATGATTCAAAATCAGACTCTATGGATGTATTAGTATCATTGTCTAAAACGCACCGCCAATTAAACCATTCTTTTGTAGTGGTCAGTTCGCAGTTAAATCAAGATGAATTTGAAGATGATTTCACAGTAGTTCCAACACTTCAAGAAGCACATGATTATATTGAAATGGAACAAATGGAACGTGATTTAGGAATTTAATACCACAGCTTTGAAACTTTCCATACTCGGTTGCTACAGTGCAACACCTCGAATTATAGCCCATACCACTTCTCAGGTTTTAGAAACACGTGGGCATTTATTTTTAATTGATTGTGGCGAAGGTACTCAAGTCGAATTGAGACGTCATAAAATCAAGTTCAATCAGATCAAGCATATATTTATTTCTCACTTACACGGCGATCACTATTTTGGATTGGTAGGATTAATTTCCACCTTTCGATTGTTGACTCGTGAAACCGATTTACATATTTACGGACCTAAAGGCTTAAAAGAAGTGATTACTTTACAGTTGAAACTTTCCGATTCATGGACCAATTTTAAATTGATTTTCCATGTATTATCTTCTAAAACATCGGAGTTGATTTATGAAGATGAAAAAGTATCGGTGCACACCATTCCTTTAGACCATCGCATATATACCAATGGATTTTTGTTTAAAGAAAAACCATTTGAACGCAAGTTAGACGTCGATAAAGCCGAAGCACTCCACATCGATAAAGCCTATTTCAGAAAACTTAAACAAGGCGACGATGTGACCAATGAGGAAGGAATTCTAATTTCAAATGCAGAGGTGACTCTGGATGGTCATCAACCTAAGAGTTACGCCTTTTGTAGCGATACTGCTTATAGAGAGGACATCATTCCGATTATTAAAGATGTAGATGTGTTGTACCATGAGTCTACTTTTATGGATGCTCATGAGTATTTATGTGTCAAAACAAAGCATTCTACTGCTAAGCAAGCCGCTACAATTGCGCTAAAAGCCAATGCAAAACAATTAATTCTAGGACATTACTCCACACGTTACGATGGGTTGGAGGGGTTTAAAACGGAAGCCTCCACTGTATTTAAAGAAGTTTTACTCGCGGATGACGGGAAGGTATTTAACTTTTAGAATTTTTCAAATACACCTAAACCAAACAAGGCAAAATCATATTTTACAGGATCTTTTGGGTCTAATTTCCGCAAGGAAGCATCCAGCTGTGCCAGTGCCTTAGCATCATTTTGAGAACGCTCTAGCAAGCCTAGTTTTCGTCCCACATTTCCAGAATGCACATCCAGCGGGCAGGAGAGTTGAGAAGGGGACAGCTGCGGCCATAAACCAAAATCAACACCGGTGTCATTTGGGCGTACCATCCACCTTAAAAACATATTAATTCGCTTTGCAGCCGATTTTTTTAAGGGATCACTAATGTGCTTTTGGGTGCGCTGGAGGTGGTCAATTTCAAAAAAATGTCGCTTTAAATGATGAATAGCACTTTGTAAACTATCAGTTTCTGCATAGGTATTGAAAATACCTTCCAATCCGTTGTGGTGGGTGTAAATGTGTTTTAGACTTTCCATAAACTGAATACAATCAAGCCCATTAAAGGTGCGATGTACAAAAGAATTTAGGGACTCTAAATCTTTTTGTTGGTGTTGCATCACAAATTGATAAGGCGCATGATCCATTAAGGTCATTAAGCGTTTGGCATTGTTAATTATACTCTTTCGATTTCCCCAAGCAATAGTTGCCGTGAGAAAGCCTGAAATTTCAATATCCTCTTTTAAAGTGTAGCAATGTGGTATCTGAAGGGGGTCAGATCCAATAAAATTGGGGGTATTGTACTGAACGACTTTAGTGTCCAAAAATTCTTTGAGTTCAGAGAAATTCAGTTTTGACACCCTAAGTTGTTTTTACAAGTCCATCACTCATGGTAATTTTTCGATCTGCCATATCTGCTAATTCATTATTATGCGTGACAATCACAAAGGTTTGTCCAAACTGATCTCTTAATTTAAAAAATAATTTATGCAGTTGTTCTGCAGATTCACTGTCTAAATTCCCCGAAGGTTCATCTGCAAAAATCACAGAAGGATTGTTAATTAAAGCTCGCGCCACCGCCACACGTTGTTGTTCTCCGCCTGAAAGTTCGTTAGGCTTGTGATTTTTTCGTTCTTCTAGTCCTAAAAACTGAAGTAATTCAAGCGCCTTTGCTTCGGCTTCCTTTTGCGAGGTTCCTTTTATATAAGCAGGAATACAGATATTTTCGAGAGCTGTAAATTCTGGCAGTAATTGATGAAATTGAAAAATAAAACCTAACTGCTCGTTTCTAAATTTAGCCAAAGCTGTGTCCGAGAGTGCGGTTACATCAATACCATTAATTTGGAGTTGACTTTCAACACTTTTAGAGTGAAAATCTAGAGTTCCCAAAATCTGTAATAAAGTTGTTTTTCCAGCTCCTGAGGCACCAACAATGGAAACAATTTCTCCTTTTTCAATAGTTAAATCAACTCCTTTAAGAACATGAAGTTCATCGTAATTTTTATGTATATTTTTTGCAATAATCATAATGTGAAATTAAGTTTTATAGTTTTTATGTGCAATATTTCCAGCTAATTTTAATTAATAGTTTACTAACTTTGAACTCTAATTAATTTGATATGAAGCGTGCCATTTTTGCGGGAGGTTGTTTTTGGTGTACCGAAGCCGTTTTTAATCGACTCAAAGGAGTTGAGAATGTAAAATCTGGATACACAGGTGGGTTTATTAAGAACCCAGCGTATCGTGAAGTTTGCCAAGGGCGTACGGGCCACACAGAAGGAATACGACTTGATTATGATGAAATGTTGATTTCATATGCCGATTTATTGGAAGTTTTTTTTGCGACCCATGATCCCACAACCCTCAATCGTCAAGCGAATGATGTTGGAACACAATACCGTTCCGCTATTTTTTATACGGATAACGAGCAACATGAAATGGCCAAAAAATATATAAATTCTATTGATGATGCAAAGGTTTTTGAGGATCCGATTGTTACAGAACTAATGCCGTTAGAGGTGTTTTATGATGCTGAGGACGATCATGATAATTATTATGACGAGAACAGGGATCAGCCATATTGTACGTATTTAATTGACCCTAAAATAAAAAAACTGACCACTCATTTTAACTCTTTTTTAAAATAAAATTTGACTTCAAATAAGCGAATCATGAACCTAAACAATACATCGAAATCAACAAAATTACTTCTTGGAATTTGTTTTGATGTGCTAGGATATGTTTCTTTTGTATTTCCTTTTTTTGATATTTTATGGGCGCCTTTATCATCCTATTTGATGATTCAATTGTATGATGGTAAAAAAGGAAAAATAGCGGGAGTGCTTGTCTTTATTGAAGAAGCACTCCCGATATTAGATGTAATCCCAACATTTAGTATGATGTGGGTCTATACGTATTATTTTGATAAATCGTCTAAAGGTTCAAATGAAGTTCCAAATTAATCGACCGCTTTTAAGTGTAGAAAGTATAAGTTTTTAAATTTGTTAATTTAAAAACTTACCCAATCCAAAACGGCGAATCATTTTCTTTTCAAAGTTCCAGAAAAAATTAAATTGACCAAAAATCCATCCGATCAATACCAATAAAATTTGATAAAAAAACAGACTAATTACAATGAATAAAATCCAATATAACAAAGGATATAAATTATCTTGTGTAATTCCCATCCACTTTATAATAGGGCGTCCAACAAGTACAGAAGAGGATCCTGTAATCGCAAAAACGATAAAAATACGAATGAGTTCCCAACGTTGATTGACAATCCATTTGGATTCTAATTTTGAGATAGCAAACAATACTATTTTTAATAACGCATAAAACACAACTAAAGAAACAGGGGTGGTAATATAAAGCGCAGTAAAGGGAAGTAGAGACGCGAGTCTAAACGCACTATACCCTAACGCTACAATTCCAAGAAATGGAAACAAGAGATGCCAATTTTTTGTAATGTCCCAGTTTGTTTTAAATGTTTTCATGCGTCAAATATACTACAACTTAAAAAACCTTAACGACTCCGTTAAGGTTTTTGTGAAATGTATCTTAATAATTTATATTATTTCAATATAGAAATAATTTGGGATGCTAACTCAGAACCAATACGATCTTGTGCTTGATTTGTAGCCGCACCAATATGGGGTGTTAAAGATATTTTTGGATTCATTAATATTTGAACTGCTGGAGTAGGTTCGTTTTCAAACGTATCTAAACCTGCAAATGCGAGTTTATTAGAATCAAGTGCTGCAACAAGCGCAACTTCATTGACGACACCACCACGAGCGGCATTGACCAATGCAGATCCATCCTTCATAAGTTCAAATTCTGCCTCACCAATGACAAAATCTTTTTGAGCTGGCACATGTAGGGTAATAAAATCAGATTCTTTTAAAACGGTTTCTTTAGAGACGGTTTTGATTTCAAAATCAACTGTTTGACCATCGTGAAATGATAAAGAAAGGGTTATTTTTTCTAAGAATGGATCAAAAGCAATGACCTTCATTCCGAGACCTAAAGCCATTTTTGCCGTGGCTTGACCAATTCTCCCAAATCCAATGACTCCTAAAGTTTTACCACGTAACTCAGTGCCTTTGGCATACGCTTTCTTAAGGTTTTTAAATTTAGAATCTCCTTCTAAAGCCATTGTTTTATTAGAGTCGTATAGGAAACGAACACCTGAAAATAAATGGGCAAATACCAACTCTGCAACTGACTCGGAAGAAGCGGCAGGTGTATTAATGACACTCAATCCTTTTTCACGAGCATATTCAACATCAATATTGTCCATTCCAACGCCACCTCTACCAATAATTTTTAGGCTAGGGCAGGCGTCAATAAGATCTTGTCTTACAGTTGTTGCACTTCGTACGAGGAGTGCTACAATGTTTTCAGTATTGATAAAATTTTCTAATTGTTCTTGTGCTACAGTGGTTGTTAGGACTTCAAATCCTGCTGCAGTTAAGTCATCGATTCCACTTTGTGAAATTCCGTCGTTTGCTAATATTTTCATTGTTTATGCTTTTCGTTCTAATTCACTCATTACTTCTACTAAGGTTGCGACGCTTTCTAAAGGCAGCGCATTGTACATGGAGGCTCTGTAACCACCAACACTTCTATGACCATTCAAACCATTAATTCCTGCTTCTTTCCACATCGCATCAAAAGATGCTTTATGAGTGTCGCTATTAAGAGAGAATGTTGCATTCATCGTGGATCGATCTGCAGTGGCAGCAAAACCTTTAAACAAAGGGTTTAGATCAATTTCTGAATACATTAAACGTGCTTTTTTAAAATTTTCTTTTTCAATAGCTTCGATACCTCCTAAGCTTTTTAGCCATTCAAGGGTTAACATTGAGGTGTATACTGCAAAAACAGGAGGTGTATTAAACATACTTTCCTTGTCAGCATGTACTTTATAATCCATCATAGATGGAATTTTTCTAGTTACTTTTCCAAGAATATCTTCTTTAACAACCACTAAAGTGGTTCCTGCAGGACCCATATTTTTTTGAGCACCGGCATAGATCAAGTCAAATTTTGAAAAATCAAGAGTGCGAGAAAATATATCGCTGCTCATGTCACAAACCAAAGGGATGTCAACATTTGGAAATGACTTCATTTGGGTTCCAAAAATGGTGTTGTTGGAAGTACAATGGAAGTAATCAAGATCCGATGGTATTTTATAGCCTTTAGGTATGTAGTTAAAATTAGCTTCTTTAGAAGAGTCCACTTCTAGGATGTCTCCGTAAAGTTTAGCTTCTTTGATTGCTTTGTCACTCCAAGTTCCTGTATTGAGGTATGCAGCACGTTTTTCTAACAGATTTAAAGCGACTGCTAAAAACTGAGTACTTGCACCTCCTTGAAGAAATAAGGCTTTATAGCCTTTACCTTCCAATCCTAATAATTCAAGCGCCAAGGCACTCGCATTTTCCATCACATCAATAAATGCTTTACTACGGTGTGATATTTCAATTAATGACAAACCATCATCAAAACTTAAGACTGCTTGTGCTGATTTTTCTAAAACTTCTTGAGGGAGGATGCAGGGGCCTGCGCTAAAATTGTGTTTTTTCATTTGAATTTGATTATGTGAGCTAAGTGCAAATTAAAGTTAAATAATGAAGCTGTAAAGGTCTGAATTAATAAAAGATAATTATATATGAAAATGCTAATATTATGTTATATTTTTAATAAAAAATCAACAGTATCAACCCCATCCGCATAATCTTCTAATAGAGGTGTTTGTGTGCTTCCAAAAGGAAGGTGGGTCTCTGATAATTTATTAGAAACGATGCATTGAATTTTGTCGGCATCCATCTTTAATTTGTCATTCAAGGTTTCAAGACTGTCGTAATGTTCGTAAAAAAGCGTTGCAATAGGGGAGGCGTAGCTGGCATCTTTCTTGATCATTAGGAATCCATTTTCAAGCATTTTAAACTCACTCATTAAATAGACAGCTTTATTATAATCATAATTATTGGCATATTTAGCCCCATTAATAATCGGATGCCAGTGATACATAGCCTCAAAAAAGGCATCAAAATTATAATATTTAGGAACAAACAGTTTAGAAACACTGCGGCATCCCAATCCGTAGTATTGAAAAATATCATTGGACAGTTGTAATAAGTCTTGTTTAGATTCATTGCCCGTTAAGATAGCTAACGAATTTCTGTTTTTTCGTATGATAGATGGTTTGTCCTTAAAATAATATTCAAAATAGCGAGAGGTATTGTTACTACCCGTTGCAATGACGGCGTCGAAACCTTCTAGTTTTTGTTCTAAAAATGTAACCCTGCCTTTGAGTTCTGGAGCCACTTTTGTTAAATAGAGAACTATAAACGGTAACAGGTGTTTGTCGTTAGACGATTGTTTGATGATGATTTCATGATTGCAAATCAAGGCACATAAAAAATCATGAAACCCTACCAAAGGAATATTTCCAGCCATGATGATGGCGACCTTTTTTTGTGAACCCGCTTCAAGAGTGTATTTTGCAACCCAAGAGTTTAAGGTTTCTGTAGTCAGTAGTTTAGCCCAACTTTCGATGGCAAATAAAATATTAGCTTCTGAAAACCACCCATTGTGCTCTTTAGATAGTTTTATTTGATGTTTAAATCCATCGAAAAATAAATCATTAAAAAGCACAGATTCATTTTTTAAAGTTGATTCTGTAGTGAATTGGCTAAAAAATCGTCCCAATTCATTTAAAGCCTTAATTGTATTTGTTTTGTGATTCATTATTTGTGTAACCGCTTTTTTGGAGTTAAATTTGCATGCAAATTTAAGTAATATATACGCAACAACAGCTATGGCAATTATTATAACTGACGAATGTATCAATTGTGGGGCTTGCGAGCCTGAATGTCCAAACACAGCTATCTATGAAGGCGCTGACGATTGGCGCTATAAAGATGGTACGAGCCTTGAAGGCGATTTGGTGTTAACCGACGGCAAGCAAGTAAACGCTGATGCCGCTCAGACGCCTATAAGCGACGAACTCTATTATATAGTACCTGATAAGTGTACGGAGTGCGTTGGCTTCCATGAGGAACCGCAGTGTGCTGCAGTATGCCCTGTGGACTGTTGTGTGCCAGATGATTCTCATGTAGAGACTGAAGAAGTGTTGTTAGGAAAACAACGCTTTATGCATCCAAAATAATTTACAACTATTTTGTGTCAACTTATTTCATGATGGGACAAGTCTAAAAAAAAAGCTCCCTTTTCAGGAAGCCTTTTGATATAAAAATAATTGGAATTATTAATTCTTTAAAAACGTATAAACTGTATAATACGTTTCATATGGAGCGTTGATAGGATCAGGCTGTTCAAAAGTAGAAAACACAACTTCCGTATCGGTCAAACTTTCGATAGTAATAAGTGTCGTATCTTCTTCAGAACCTACAGTAAATGCAGTTTGAGTTTCATCTGTCCAATTCCAAACATTTGTTTCGATATAAGTTCCTTCATTACTTCCTCTCCAAACCAATGCATAAGTGCCGTAAGTTGAAATAGTAAGGGTTATGCTTGTAGCTGTTGTACAGCCATCAATTAAGACTTCATCATCTTCATCACTAGAATACTCATAACAAGGTTCATTTAGCCAGTCTGAAGTTTTGTCTAGGTAGGTGTTTTCAATCATTGACGAAAAGGTCCAATTTCCAACGACTTTCGCATGATTGGAGTCCGGATCTGTTGTAACGCTTTCATCCATTGGCTCATCTTTTTCAGCAGAATATTCTCCTAGAAGATTATCACAAGAAACAAAACCTTCAGGTAAGCTCCATTCAATTAAAAAGGTAGCAAAAATCTCAGTAGCACTTTCAGTCACCACAACTTCGGTTAGAGACGCAATCGTAATTACTGTGTTGTCGGATTCAAATTTTAAATCTATACTTGAAACGTTTCCATCAGCACTTACATTAATTTCATAGTCTCCAGAAAGTGTTTGAGATTCTCCATCCACAGTTACTTGCATGATATATACATCATCTGTAAACTCAATAGAATTAAAATCACAATCAGAAGCTGCTAATCGTGAGTTGCTTATAAAATTCCATTTTCCATAAATGGTTTCTTTAGCTTCAGTAGGCGTTTGTTCTGAAACGGTGCCAGTAACATTCAAATCAGTTCCATCATTGTTGGAAGGAGTTACAGAATCATCACTACTACAGGCTACAACCAGTATAATAGTACATAAATAGAGTAATTTTTTCATAAGAGTCTTAGTTAAATTAGATTGTGAAATTAAAGTATTTTTTTTTAGTAAGGCTTTTTAACTGGTTAAATTTGGGTTACAAAACAATAAAAATAAAGTTGGGAAGATTCTATTAAAAAAAAATAACCCCAACAATCAAATGATTATCGGGGTTTTTGCGGAGCGTAAGGGATTGCATATCCCCAATGGAAATCCAATACAAACATAAAACCCCAAACAAAGCTATACATTGTTCAATTTTGTATTTTCATACGCTTATGAAAGCAAGCTTTCAACACTTATAAAAAACACAAAATCCGAAACTTTCGTTTCGGATTTCTTTTGCGGAGAGTAAGGGATTCGAACCCCTGGAGGTGTGACCCTCAACAGTTTTCAAGACTGCCGCATTCGACCACTCTGCCAACTCTCCAATGGGCTGCAAATATAAAAGGCTTTTTAGTTCTATCAAATACTTTTAGTAATTATTTTTAAAAAAATTAATTCGTCTATTTTTAAGCAATTATTAAGACTAATTTTTATCAAACTGTTTTAAAATTATATACTTTTGAAAAAAAACTTAACTATGGACATTATAAAGGCTCTTGAATGGCGCTATGCGACAAAAAAATTTGATTCTGAAGCCATCATCCCAGAAGAAACGATTGCTTTGCTTAAACATGCCTTTAACCTAACGGCTAGTTCTTACGGACTTCAACCTGTAAAGTTATTACTTGTAAGTAATAAATCAACTCTAAACGATCTGGTGCCCCTATCTATGAATCAAAAACAAGTAGGGCAGGCGTCACATTTATGTGTGTTTTGTGTTGAAACGAATATTGATGAAGCCTACATCAGAGCATTTTTTGATCGCATCATTTCTGTTAATAATACACCAGACGAAGTTTTAAATCCATTTAGAACCAGTGTTATTAGTAGTTTTGAACAGAAATCAGAAGATGATATTTTTAAATGGGGTGCAAAACAAGCTTACTTAGCTATGGGAAATATGCTCACTGTATGTGCCACTCAGGGTGTAGATGCCTGCCCAATGGAAGGTTTTGACCCCACAGAATACGACCGTTATTTAAAGCTTAATGAACAAGGCTTACGTTCTGTGCTAGTAATGCCAATAGGCTACCGTGCAACAGATGATATGTTTGGAACTATGAATAAAGTCCGCAAACCCCTCAATGAATCAATTATAGAACTTAAATAAACCTACTATGCCCGGATTTGAACTATTTGGCGATGCCGAAAGAAAAGAAGTTAATGATGTATTAGACAGCGGCGTTTTAATGCGCTATGGATTTGACGGTATGCGTCAAGGCCACTGGAAAGCAAAAGAATTAGAACACGCTATTCAATCTCGATTTGAGGTGAATCATGCCCAACTGCTTTCGAGTGGAACGGCTGCGGTGAGTCTTGCACTCGCATCTGCAGGAGTGGGTGCTGGCGATGAAGTCATCATGCCCTGCTTTACATTTGTGGCGAGTTTTGAAGCCATTCTTATGTTAGGCGCAACCCCTATTCTTGTGGAAGTTGATGATACTTTGACTTTGGATATCGAAGCGGTTCAAGCAGCGATTACACCAAAAACCAAAGCCATCATGTGTGTACACATGTGTGGAAGTATGGGAGATTTAGACGCTTTAAAACAGATATGTGACACTCATAATCTATTTCTTATTGAAGATGCCTGTCAAGCGATAGGTGGGACTTACAAAGGAAAAGCTTTGGGAGCTATTGGTGACTTGGGGTGTTTTTCATTTGATTATGTCAAAACAGTCACTTGTGGAGAAGGTGGAGTTGTCATTACCAATAACAAAGAATTTTATACCCATTCAGATCAATTTAGCGATCACGGACACGATCACGAAGGAAGTGATAGAGGTGCAGAAACCCATCCAATTTTAGGATATAATTTCCGTATTTCAGAATTAAACGCAGCTGTTGGAGTTGCACAATTTAGTCGTTTGGATGAATTTCTAGCGATTCAAAAAAAGCATTATACAATTATCAGAA
>JABAYY010000001.1 GCA_018608765.1 Flavobacteriaceae bacterium | reverse complement strand
CCTTGTTTTAGTTGGCCCACTAGGGCTCGAACCTAGACTCTTTGGTACCAAAAACCAACGTGTTGCCAGTTACACCATGGGCCAATCTCGTATTGAGGGTGCAAATTTATAATAAAGTTTTGTTTGGACAAACATTTTTAAATTTATTTATTGTTGATTTTTTGGTTTATAATATAAACTAGTTTACATTTGCTATTCTAAATCTTATAACTATGAAAACACAAGAACAAATTGAACTTATTAATGACACCATTAATAAAACAAAAGAAAATTTAAAATCGAGTGCTCCCAATTTCATTTTCTGGGGTGCATTAATTGCAGTCTTAAGCTTTTTTCATTACAGTTTCCCTGAAATTGTTGAAAAAACTTACTACTCAACATTGCCGTATTGGGTCCTAATTCCAATGCTTGGAATGATCATAACCGTTATTTACAATATTAAAAAGCGTAAACAAACGGGATATGAAACCCATATTGGTCGTGCACTTAAGATAATTTGGGGGGTGTTTAATATTTCTTGGGTCCTTTTAGTACTTATTTCAGTTGAAAAAAATCAAAACCCTACCGAGTCAATTTTATTCCTATTAGGGGTTATGATTCTTATAACGGGTCTTTTAATTCGCTTCAAGCCCTTTTCTATTGGGGGTGTTTCTGTTATTGTTTGCAGTGTTCTATTGGTCTATAATCCAGAAGTAAATTCGCTCTTAATTAATGGCATCGCCTCAATTTTAGGGCTTTTCTTACCAGGGTTGGCGCTCTATTATAGTAAATCAAATGTTTAGCCCCTTAGATAAATTATTGGTAAACCCAACACGTCTGATGATAGTGGCTGTGTTGACTAAAGTGGAGAATTGTGATTTTAATTATTTGAAAAAAATCACCAAAACCACGCAGGGAAATCTGAGTATACAGCTGAAAAAACTAAAAGAAAGTGGCTATATTTCCATCCACAAAAGTTTTGAAAACAACTACCCAAAAACAAGTTGTTCGATTACTAAGACAGGCGTCAAAGCATTTGAGGGTCATTTTGAGAATTTAAAAAACTATCAAGACTTAAAACTTTAAGTATGTATGAGTTTGTACGAGATTTACACTTATACACTATAGCACCCTGTTTACCACTGGGATTCTATCTTATTGTGGTTTCAGGCAAAGGAGGGATTTTCCATAAAAAGATTGGCTATATGTATATGGTTCTTATTTTTTTCTCATCGGTTGTTTCCTTGTTTTTGAAAGCCTATGTAGGCCCCACAATTCTGAACCATTTTGGTTGGATTCATTTATTAAGTATCATCACAATTTGGACGGTTCCTCGTAGTTTAATTGCCGTTAAAAAAGGAAATATTCAAAGACACAAACGCTCCATGAAACTACTGTATTGGATCGGCCTCATCCTAGCAGGATTATTTACGCTCATGCCAGGAAGGTATTTACATAGTTTACTATTTGGATAATTTGTTTGAACGATTTAAAACAAAATTTATTAAGGTTTACTTAAAAGGTTTTAGCCCTTGCGTATTTATTATTAAATTCGCCTCAAACTTCAATTTTACACCATGGCGGATTTTAATTTTAAAAAATGGAACCTCATCTTAGGATGGCTTGCCTTTTTAATAGCATTCATCACGTACAGCTTCACTGTAGAACCAACCGTTAGTTTTTGGGATGCTGGTGAATACATATTGACGTCTTCCAAACTACAGGTTGGACACCCTCCTGGAGCACCATTTTTTCAAATGATGGGCGCCTTCTTTTCGATTTTTGCTTCTGAACCGAGCCAAATAGGATTGATGATTAATATGATGAGTGCGACCGCCAGTGCTTTCACTATTTTATTCATGTTTTGGTCGATTGTATTGCTTATCAAACAAGTCGTTAAAAATAATACCGAATCTTCAAAAGGGCAAAATACCGCTATTTTAGGGGCTGCATTTGTGGGGAGTTTATCCTTTGCTTTTACGGACTCATTTTGGTTTAATGCTGTTGAAACCGAAGTCTATGCGATGGCAACACTCATCATGGCGGTTTTGTTTTATTTAGGACTGCGTTGGGGAAATGACATGTTTACTCCGAGAGGCAACAAATGGTTGATCCTTATTTCTTTTGTAGTCGGGCTTTCTTTTGGCGTTCACTTCATGGGACTGTTGACCATTCCTGCGATCAGCCTTATCTACTTTTTCAAAAACTATAAAACAATCACTGTTAAGAATTTTGTTCTGGCAAATTTGGCTGGTATTGCTGTTTTATTATTTGTCTTTAAACTCTTAGCTCCCAATATCCTTAGGTACTTTAGTGTCTTAGAAATCTTTTTTGTGAACTCTGTTGGACTTCCTTTTAATTCAGGCTCTATCATTGCGTTTATTTTGTTGGTTGGATTCATTTTTTGGGGACTGAATTACACTCGAAAAAAAGGCTATATCCATCTTAATACAGGGCTCCTCTGCATCACGTTTATAGTCATTGGATTTTCATCTTGGTTGATGCTTCCTATTCGTGCGAATGCGAATGTGACTGTTAATGAAAACAACCCTTCTAGTGCCCGAGAACTCCTCGCTTATTATAACCTAGAACAGTATCCAAAAACACATTTGTTTTATGGACCTCAATTTACGGATCAATATGCTGGTTTGGACGAAAATCAACCCTATATCGATGACAAACCAAAATATGAAAAGGACGAAACATCTGGTACTTATGTCATTGTCAACGATTACAAAGATGGTCTGCAAAACTACAACACAGAACATGCCTCCTTATTGCCAAGAATGTGGAGTTCTGAACATGCAGAAAACTACATGATGTATTCTGGGTTTTTGGAGTTTTCCATCAAGTCGGAGTATCAAATGCAAAACGAATTACGTTCGTTAGTAAATAGCTTCAAAGATTCCGTAGCCAAAGGAGACGTTGATTACGAAGGCTATAATGACTTTCTAAAAGAATATGGGCGCTTTATTGACATTCAAAAACCATCACTCCTTCAAAACATCTATTACCTTTTTGATTACCAAATTGGATATATGTATTGGCGTTATTTTATGTGGAATTTTACAGGACGTCAAGATGATGTTCAGGGGCGTCTTGATCTTCATGGCAATTGGATCAGTGGAATTGAGGCTTTGGACTCTTACATTTTAGGTATTTCTCAAGACAACCTTCCAAGCGATGTTTTAAATAATAAGGCTCGGAATACCTACTATTTTTTACCCTTATTATTAGGACTCATCGGCTTGTTTTTTCTTTTTAATAGAGACAAAAAACTCTTTTGGACCATGCTAGTGTTTTTCTTGTTTACAGGAATTGCCATACAAGTATATACCAATGTACGACCGTTTGAACCGCGAGAACGCGATTATTCGTTAGTGGGATCCTTCTATGTATTTGCACTCTGGATCGGATTTGGAGTCTTTGCGATTTATGAGAAATTAAGGGCTTATTCAAAAACAAGTTTATTAGCTCCACTTGTAAGCATAGTCTGTTTGATTGCTGTTCCTGGGATTTTGATAAGCCAAAATTGGGACGACCATGACCGTTCAGGACGAGAAACAGCACACGCTATGGCTGTCCAATACCTAGAAGCTTGTGACCCGAATGCCATTATTTTTACCATTGGTGACAACGATACCTTTCCACTTTGGTATGCCCAAGAAATTGAGGGCATTCGTCGCGATGTTCGCGTTGTTTGTACCAGTTTATTAAATGTCGATTGGTACATAGATCAAATGAAACGAAAGGCGTATGACAGTGACCCTATTCCATCAAGTTTGACACACGATAAATATAAATGGGGGACACGAGATTATATCATTAAAGAAGTTGTGACCAAAGACACTTTGAGGCTAGATCAGTTTTTAGGGTTTATCACGAATGATGATCCGCGTACTAAGTACAAAAACACCCTTGACCAACAAGGGTATGACACCAGTGGACAACGCAGACAAGATTTGAATGCTAATTTCTTCCCAACAGAACACGTAAGAATCCCAGTGGACAAGGAATCAGTCTTAAGAAATGGAATTGTGAAAGCTAAAGATTCTGCTTCAATTGTACCTTATATTGACATTAGAATCAAAGGATCTGCAATTTATAAAAACCGCTTATTAATGTTGGATATCATTGCCAATAACAATTGGGAACGCCCCATCTACTTTAGTGGTGGTGCCTTTGGGGATGACGATTATATTTGGATGAAAGACTATTTGCAACTCGATGGGTTGGTTTATAAGTTAGTCCCTATAAAAACAGCGGTGGCAAAAAACAATCCTTTTGATATGGGCCGTATTGATTCTGAGAAAATGTATGACATGGTGACCAATTGGGATTGGGGAAATAATGGAGACCCAACAATATATCATGATATTGAAACACGAAGAAATAGTTTGACCTATCGTGGAAATTTAGCACGACTCATAGAAGTTTTAATTCAAGAAGGTGAGTTGGAAAAAGCAGAGGAAATAGCAGATTTGGCAATGGAAAAAATGCCGGTGGATCTCTTTGGATTTTATACGTTGCTAGAGCCTTATATTGGTGCTTACTATGAACTAGAAGCGACCGAAAAAGCACGAGAATTATACTTAAATGTGAGTCAGAAGTATCAAGAAAGCCTGAAGTATTACAGCTCCCTATCTGAATACAACCAGTCTCAACACATTCAAACGATTTACACTGACATTGAACGCTATAGAAGCTTGGTAGATGTGACGACAATCTATGAAACAGAGGTGTTTATTAAAGCTGAAATGGAAAAATTCAACAGCTATCTTAGGTTGTTTACTGGGGAATTAGAAGAGGAAGAAGAAACTCAAATAGAAGATGAGGTCTTGGAGGATCTTTAATGAATGATTGTGTAATTATAAAAATCACACATACTCTTGAATCCGTCCAATAATTGTATTGGCATCTAGCTCACCGCTTTGGCGCCATTTCATGTCACCTGATTTGTAAATAATAAGAGTTGGCAAGCCTTTGATACGAAGTGCTTCCGCTAGGTCTTGATTTTTTTCAACGTCAATTTTTATCACTCGAGCTTTATCTCCCATCGCAGCAGCAACATCTCTAAGAACGTCGTGCATCGCTTCAGACTCGTCACTCCATTCTGTGAAGAACTCGAACAATACTGGAATCTCAACATCTATTAACTCTCCAAATTTTGACATATCATGGTGTTTTATGTATCAAACTTCAATGATAATGATACTTACTTATACCCACATCTAGTATAAATGTAAGTATAATTTTGGCGTAAATATAACATTTTCTAAGATTTAAGTGTTATTTGTCCGTTTTTTAAGCGTTATAACGGAAATCTCAGGCCAAATACCAACCCGTCCGGGGAAGGCTAAAAAGCCAAATCCACGGTTCACATTTATGTACTGACCTGCCTTTTCGTAGATACCTGCCCAGTATTTATAGCGCCATTTTATAGGACTCCATTTGATGACTCCCGGAATCTCAATACCAAACTGCATCCCATGCGTGTGACCACTTAAAGTCAGGTGGTAATGGTTTGGATCTTTTACAACTTCGTACTGCCAATGTGAAGGATCATGACTTAGGAGAATTTTGAAATCATTTGGCTCCACTTGTGATGATGCGAGAGATAAATCCCCTTGCTGCTTGAAACCTTTACCCCAATTTTCAACCCCTATAATTGCCAAACGATCGCCATTTTTTTCAATAAACCGACTTTCGTTCCTCAACAAGTCAAAGCCCATATCTTGTTGAATATCCAACAACTCTTGGAAGTTTTCTGCCTTCGCTTCATCGGAAGGCCAACGCGTATAATCACCATAATCATGATTTCCCAAAACAGAGAAAACCCCATCATTAGCTTTTAATTTCGAAAAAGTCGATTTCCACGGACGCATTTCTTTGGATTTGCTGTTTACCATATCGCCTGTAAACATAATCACATCAGAAGCTTGTTCATTTACAAGATTCACAGCATATTCGATTTTTTCTTTATTATCAAAACTCCCACTGTGGATATCACTAATTTGTGTGACCTGATACCCATCAAAAGCAGCTGGTAAATCATCAAATTCTAGTGTGTATTTTAAAACTTTAAAATTATACTTCCCTTTAGTAATCCCATACAAAATCGAGATAAATGGAATGGCAGCGATGCCTAGAGCCAATTGTCCAATGAATTTACGTCGAGAACTAAACAGTGTCGAACTCTCATCTGATTTAGAAACAAAATAATTTACGCCCGCTTCAAACAAACGAAATACATCTTCGCCAAACATAAAAACCAAGAGCACTAATTTAGGGACATAAACCAGTACGAATACTGCAAATGCTAAATAAAATCCAGAATTGATTCCTGAACTTCGATCAAGGGTATATCCTTGATAGACCATGTTTCCGAAAACTGCAATAGAAATCGCAACATACCCATATGTTACCCACGGATTCCTCACCACACTTCTAAAGCTTTGAAGGGCATAAAAATCAAGGGCTAGTACTAGAATTATAAAAACTATGAATCGAGTCATATGAGGTCTAAGTCAAACACAAAAGTAAAACAAAAGCATATGATAACAGAATTAATATTTTAATTTAACGATACTTTTAGATTTATAATTTTTTAGTATATTTCTAAATCATATTATGACCTTTAAATTTTACAGTTTTTTAATCCTTTTATGTGTCTTTAATTGCACAAATCCTTCTGGAGATTTACCAAAAGAGCCTTTAAATCTCTTATCATTTGTAAATCCTTTTATTGGAACCGGTGGTCATGGACACACATTTCCGGGTGCAACTCGCCCTTTTGGAATGATGCAACTAAGTCCAGACACGCGTCTGGAGGGTTGGGACGGATGCTCTGGCTACCATTATAGTGACTCTTATATTTATGGGTTTTCTCACACACATTTGAGCGGTACTGGTGTTTCTGATTATGGCGATATTTTATTAATGCCCTCTAATAAAGCGGTTTTTAATAATGGAAGCGATGAGCAAGAAGGCTACAGAGCCTATTTTTCTCATGAAAATGAAATCGCAGAACCGGGTTATTACAAAGTTGCTTTAGACAGTATAAACGTCGATGTAGAACTCACAGTCTCCAAGCGGAGTGGTATGCATAAGTACCAATATGAATCTTCAGAAAATCAATTTTTAATTTTGGACTTAGCGCATCGGGACCAATTATTGGATTATAAAATCCAA
Organism: Flavobacteriaceae bacterium; assembly: GCA_018608765.1. Lineage (GTDB taxonomy): Bacteria > Bacteroidota > Bacteroidia > Flavobacteriales > Flavobacteriaceae > Hel1-33-131. Next base: position 2,128 of record JABAYY010000001.1, on the reverse strand, counting down.
AAAATAGATGCGTATTCTTTAAGTGGGTATCGACATTCAAAAGCTTGGGCCGAAAACCAACAACTGTTTTATTATATACAGTTTTCACACCCTATAAAAAGAATTTCCTACGAACTATCTGACAAGGTCATTGGTACAAAAAATTACAAATTTGAAAGTAAAAAAGCTGCCATTGAATTTGACAACCCAACAAATACTGCTGTACATGTAAAAATTGGCATTAGTGCCGTTGATGAAACTGGTGCCAAACAAAACTTAAACGAAGAGATTACAGATTTTGATTTTGAAAAGCTGAAAAAAGAGGCGCAAAATGAATGGAATGCCAAACTCAACAAGATTGATGTAACCTCTAAAAACTCTGATTACAAAACAAACTTTTATACAGCCCTTTACCATACAATGATTGCCCCAAACCTATATCAAGATGTGGATGGACGCTACCGCGGGATGGATCAAAAAATCCATCAAACAAAAGCATTTGAATATTATACTGTCTTTTCTTTGTGGGACACCTACAGAGCTACACATCCCTTATTCACACTTATTGAAGTACAAAAAACCAATGATTTTATCAATACCTTTTTAGCTAAATTTGATGAAGGTGGAATCTTACCTATTTGGGATTTATCTGCTAGTTATACAGGGTGTATGATAGGGTATCATGCCGTTTCAGTGATTGCAGATGCGTTTATGAAAGGCATTAGAGGTTATGACGCTCACAAAGCATTAAAAGCAATGCAACACAGTGCGCAACAAGATAAATTAGGACTGGCAGATTACAAATCACTCGGCTATATTTCTATGGAGAACGAAAGCGAATCTGTATCAAAAACCTTAGAATATGCGTATGACGATTGGGCATTGGCACAAATGGCACAAGAACTCGGCGTTTCAGAAGTTTATAAGACCTACATTCAACGAGCGCAAAACTATAAGAATGTATTTGACCCTGAGACACAATTTATGCGTGGCCGCTTTAGAAACACTTGGTTTGCTCCTTTTAATCCTCATGAAGTTAATTTTAATTACACCGAAGCCAATGCTTGGCAATACAGCAATTATGTCCCTCAAGATTTTTCTGGCTATATCAATCTGCTCGGCTCCAAAGCACAATTTGAAACGAATTTAGACACCCTATTTTTAGCCCATGCAGAAACAACTGGTAGAGAACAAGCAGATATTACGGGGTTAATTGGGCAGTATGCTCACGGAAATGAACCCAGTCATCACATGGCTTACCTGTACAACTTTGTCAATAAACCTTATAAAACTCAGGAGAAAGTTCATGAAATTTTAACCACACTTTATACAAATACTCCAGATGGGATATCGGGCAATGAAGACTGTGGACAAATGAGTGCGTGGTATGTGTTTAGTGCCATGGGATTCTATCCTGTGACTCCTGCTTCCAACACCTATGTTATTGGAAAACCCCTGTTTGATACAGCAACCATTCATCTCGAAAATAAAAACACCTTTTCTATAAAATCCTACGACTTGAGTGCGGCCAATCGGTATATAGCTTCGGTTAAATTAAACGGAGACTTGTTAGAGCGTTCGTTTCTTTACCACTCAGAAATTATAAATGGAGGAGATTTAGAGTTTTTTATGACAGACAAACCCTCTCAATGGGCGACTGCAAAAGGAACAGAACCCACCACATCCATTCAAGACTTTTTGATTGTACCAGCTCCATTTATTTCGGAAGGAGACGTTGCTTTTAAAACAAAAACGACCATAAGTCTTGGAAATGCAGACCCAAAAGCCACTATCTATTTCAAGATTGATGATTCAACTTATCAAACGTACAACGAACCCATAGAGATCACTGAGGCGACCTCCTTGCATGTTTATGCCGAAAAAAACAAAGTCAAAAGCAGTGTTATCAGTACTAAGTTTTTTAAAATTGACCCCACTATTAACATAAAACTAGAAACTAATTTTGCAAATCAATACAATGCAGGTGGAAATGACGCCCTGATTGATGGCATCCTTGGGGCTACTGATTTTAGAACAGGAACCTGGCAAGGGTATTTTAATGAAGATTTAGTTGCAATTGTTGATTTAGGACGGCAAAAATCAATAAATTTGGTACGTATTAATTTTTTAAAAGATCAACGCTCCTGGA
>JABAYY010000055.1 GCA_018608765.1 Flavobacteriaceae bacterium | reverse complement strand
AGCGAAACAGCTAAATTAAACTTCACCTGATCGTCTGCCATTTTTTTAATCATTTTAGGCACTCCAGAAGTGGATACAACAATACGTTTTGGCGACATCCCAAGCCCTTCTTTGGAAGTGATTTTATCAATCGCTTTGAGTACGTTGTTATAATTCATTAACGGCTCTCCCATTCCCATAAAAACGATATTAGAAAGCGGACGGTTATGGTACAATTTACTTTGTTTATCAATCGCAACAACTTGATCGTAAATCTCATCGGGGTTGAGGTTTCGCATGCGTTTGAGACGTGAAGTCGCACAAAATTTACAGTCAAGACTACAACCAACTTGAGAAGACACACAAGCCGTAGAGCGCTTGGCTGTAGGAATGAGCACAGATTCTACAATCATTCCATCGTGAAGTCGAATCCCGTTCTTAATAGTTCCGTCTGAGCTTCGCTGCATTGAATCCACTTCGATATGGTTGATGCTAAAATTTTCATCCAACATCTGACGGGTATCTTTGGACAAATTAGTCATATCCTCAAAGTGATGGGCTCCCTTTTGCCAAAGCCACTCATAAACCTGAGTACCTCTAAAAGCTTGATCACCATGGGTGGTAAAAAAGGTTCTTATTTCCTCTTTGGATAGTGCGCGTATGTCTTTTTTGGTGGAATTCATATTGAACAAAACAATTGATACATAAAAAAAGCCTCTTTTGAGGAGGCTTTCAATTTTTAATTATATGATAAGCATAGCGTCACCATAGCTATAGAATTTATACTTTTCTTTCACTGCCTCTTCATAGGCTCTCTTTACAAAATCATGACCTCCAAAAGCAGCGGTCATCATTAAAAGTGTTGATTTAGGCGTATGAAAATTAGTAATCATACAGTTTGCAATTGAAAAATCGAAAGGTGGAAAGATAAATTTATTCGTCCATCCTTCAAATTCATTTAGGTTGCCTTTAGAAGATACCGAACTTTCTATCGTACGCATAGCGGTTGTTCCAACGGCACAAATACGACGTTTTTCAACCAATGCTTTGTTGATAGTCTCGGCTGTTTTAGCAGGGATAATAATTTCTTCACTGTCCATTTTATGTTTGGATAAATCTTCTACTTCGACAGAATTAAAAGTACCTAATCCAACATGCAACGTAACTTCAGCAAAGTTTACGCCTTTAATTTCTAAACGCTTTAATAAATGTCTTGAAAAATGAAGTCCGGCGGTTGGCGCAGCAACTGCACCTTCATTTTTGGCATATATTGTCTGGTAACGCTCTTCATCTTCTGGCTCAACATCTCTATTGATATATTTAGGCAAAGGGGTTTGACCGAGCTCTGTTAGTTTTTTTCTAAATTCTTCATAAGAACCATCATATAAAAAACGAAGGGTACGCCCTCTTGAAGTTGTATTATCAATCACCTCAGCAACCAAAGATTCATCTTCCCCAAAATAGAGTTTATTCCCAATTCTAATTTTTCGAGCTGGATCTACTAATACATCCCATAAACGTTGTTCTGCATTGAGTTCTCTAAGAAGAAAAACTTCAATTCTAGCGCCTGTTTTTTCTTTATTACCGAATAAACGTGCTGGGAAAACTTTGGTGTCATTAAGAATCATTACATCATCCTCATCAAAATAATCAATAATGTCTTTAAACATTTTGTGTTCGATGGTTTGCTCTTTCCGATTTAAGACCATGAGTCGTGACTCATCTCTGTTTTCGGCAGGATACTCTGCTAATAATTCGTCTGGTAATTCAAAGTTAAAGTGCGATAATTTCATACTTGGTTTTTAATGTCAAGCTGCGAATATACGACCTCAAAATAGGCGTTGTCAAGTATTTGAACCTTTATTTTTGAGATTTAGAACTATTGAACCCTAATTCTGCTAAATTCTCCCAAAAATCAGGGAAGGATTTTGAAACCACTTCAGCCTCGTTTATAGAGAATGATGTTTTGAGCGCTAGGGGCGCAAATGCCATCGCCATGCGATGATCGTTATAGGTTTCTACAATTGCTCCCGATATTAAGGGTTTAAAGTCTGAGAGGTGTAAGCTGTCATCCGTAATATCAATGGAGGTTCCGAATTTATAAATTTCATTTTTCAATGCTTCTAAACGATCGGTCTCTTTAATTTTCAGGGTATGCAAACCTGTAAGCTTACACTTTATTTGAAGCCCTAAACAGGTCACCACTATGGTTTGTGCGATATCAGGCGCATTGGCTAAATCTAAATTTAAACTATCCGGTACTTTGGTGTTGATTTTTTTTAAGTTGATAGTAGCTCCTTCAAAAGTTGTTTGAACCCCTAAGTTCGTGTAAATCTCTTGCAAAACTGCATCGCCTTGTAAACTGTCTTTTTTGTAGGTACTCAAATTTATTTGAGTCCCTACTGGACTTAAGGCAACAATGCTATAAAAATAGGAAGCGGACGACCAATCAGACTCTACAATAAACGTTTTTGAAACGGTCTCTAAATAAGGTTTCACCTGAATTACCTGACCTTCAAAACTAGTTTCAACGCCGAGTTGGTCTAATAACGAAAGTGTCATTTTTATGTAAGGAACCGAAGTGATTTTCCCCTCAAGATGTAATATCAATCCATTCTTTAGTTTGGTTGCCATTAACAGCAATGCGGAGATGTACTGACTACTCACATTCGCTTTCATTCGGACTTCGTCCTTGAGCAGAGTTTTTCCTGTGATTCGTAAGGGTGGATACCCCTCTTCTTTGTCATATTCTATGTCTGCCCCTAATGCTCTGAGCGTGTCCACTAAAATTTTAATCGGACGTTCTTGCATTCTTTGTGACCCTGTTAGTAGGGTTGTTTGACCTTCTAAAGTCGCAAAATAAGCCGTCAAAAAACGCATGGCGGTACCTGCATGGTGAATATCTACAGTAGAATTTTCAGAATCTAATGCTTTTAGCATATACTGACTGTCATCAGAATTGGAAACGTTCTGAATTTCTAAATTTTCAAAAAGTGCTTTTAATAATAACAGTCGGTTCGACTCACTTTTAGACCCAGTAATCGTAATATTAGTACTTGGGTTTATGGTTGAATTTTGAAGGAAAAGATGCAAAATCTATTTTAGTTTTTCGTTGCTATGATGACGGTTATGATCCCGTTTGGTTTTTATCTCTAGCTTTTTGTCAAAAGCGTCTTGCAAATTTACACCAGTTTGATTGGCTAAACAAAGAACTACGAATAAAACATCTGCTAATTCTTCGCCTAAATCTTTGTTTTTATCGCTTTCTTTTTCGCTTTGCTCTCCGTATCGTCTTGATATAATGCGCGCTACTTCACCCACTTCTTCTGTGAGTTGTGCCATATTGGTGAGTTCATTAAAATAGCGAACGCCATGCGCTTTGATCCAATTATCGACTGTTTTCTGTGCGTGTTGAAGGTCCATTTATAGAAAATTATTGAAGGACTAAATTAGTCAATGTTCAAAAGAAATCAAATTAAATTAGTTAAAATAACAGTATGTAAAACAACTCCTTATTCTCGAGCTTTAGAATCTATAATAATGGTAACAGGACCATCATTTAAAAGTGCCACTTTCATATCAGCACCAAACGCACCCGTTTGGATGGTTTGTCCTAAATCTATTTCAAATTGACGTACAAATTGCTCGTAAAGTGGTTTCGCTACTTCAGGTTTGGCTGCTTTGATATAACTGGGGCGATTACCTTTTTTTGTTTGTGCATGCAGAGTAAACTGACTTACCACAATAGCCGAACCGTTGCTGTCTTTTAGTGAGGTATTCATAACTCCATCTGTATCATTAAAAATACGGAGATTGGTCAGTTTGTTGCTCAACCACTGAATATCTTCTGGAGTATCTGAGTCGATAACCCCTAAAAGCACTAATAAACCAGAAGCAATATCTGCCACTTTAGTTCCTTCTATGGTAACACTTGCTTTGGAAACTCTTTGAATCACCGCTCTCATTTTGGCTCGTAGTTATCCGTTCGGTAATGTTCGTCATCACCTTCCAAAATTTGTGTGTAGCTTTTATAACGTGATGCTGCAATTAGATCGTTTTCGAGTGCTTTTTTGACCGCACATTGGGGTTCGTGTAAATGCAGACAATTATTAAATTTACAGGATTGTTTTAAAGCGAATAACTCAGGGAAATAATTATCGACTTCGGCAGGTTCCATATCCACGACACCAAATCCTTTAATTCCAGGTGTATCAATAATTCGGGCATCAAAGCTCAAATCAAACATTTCTGCAAAGGTGGTTGTGTGCTGACCTTGTTTGTGTTGCTCTGAAATTTCTTTTGTTTTGATATTCAATCCAGGCTCAATAGAGTTAACTAAAGTAGATTTCCCAACGCCTGAATGTCCCGCAAACATACTTGACTTTCCAGTCATCAAGGTTTTAACAGCTTCAATATTCTCCCCTGTTTTGGCAGAAATACTTAAACACTGGTATCCAATGCCTTCATAAAGGTCAGACAATTCTTGTACAATTTTCTGAGTAGTTTCGTCATTAACATCCACCTTATTAAAAAGCAAAACAGCTTTAATGGCATAGGCTTCTGTAGTTGCTAAAAAACGATCAATAAAACTTGTGAATGTCGGAGGACTATCAATGGTGATTAATAAAAATACTTGATCGATATTACTCGCAATGATATGGGTTTGTTTAGACAGGTTCACAGATTTCCGAACGATGTAGTTTGTACGGGGATGGATTGTTGTAATAACTCCCGTTTCGGTATTGTTACTTGTTTCTAACTCAAAATCTACACAATCACCAACTGCTAATGGGTTGGTGCTCTTAATACCCTGAATTCGGAATTTCCCTTTGATACGGCATTCATAGAATGCGCCTTCATGGGACTTAATAGAGTACCAACTCCCCGTAGATTTATAAACAATTCCTGTCATTCTTAATTTTAAATATCTAAACAAAGAAACACATTTCTTTTTAATATATTTTATTATACCTTTGAAATCCAATTTAACTTTAGATATGAAAAAAACAACACTATTTGTTTTGTTACTTACAGTAGCATTACAATTCGCTAATGCGCAAGAGGTTATTACTAATGCCTCGATTATTCAAATGAAAGAATTAGGTTTCGATGAAACCATTATTTTAAGTAAAATCAACTCTTCAGATGTCGATTTTGATGCTTCTATTTCGGCCTTATCAAAACTAAAACAGTCCGGTGTGTCTTCTGAGGTAATTGCCTTGGTTATGCAAAAAGCTGAGTTTAGTACAAAATCTAAAACAGGAATTTATTATCTAGCTGCAGACGATTCGCTTAAACCAATCTTAGCTTCTGTTTTTTCAGGAACAAATCAAAATGCAGTTGCACAACAATTAGTTTCTGGTTTAATAAACGCAAAAGTAAAATCGCAGCTGCCAAAAAGAACTTCTAATAATGTGATTACATCAAGATCTCCTGAATTCACGTTTATTTTTGATCCTGACACTAGTGCCGATAACATGCAAAACTTCCAAGGAAAAAGTCCAAATTTATTTAACTGGTGGTTTAGAGTTGCAACCTCTCCAAATGAATTTGTATTGGTAAAGATGAGAGTGAAAAAGTCCAAAAATTTAAGAGAAGTGATTACTTCTAAATCAAATATGTTTACAAGCAGTAACGGAATCGATCCAAAAGCATCTCTTCCATTTAAGATTGAAACGATTGGAAACAACAAATTTACAGTTGTTCCTGAAAGTTTAGAGCCAGGTGAATATTGCTTTATTTATCAAGGTAACGTACCTAACGGACGTACAAATCAATCTGTATTTGATTTTTCTATTAAATAATACACCACATAAACCAATAAAAAAAGGCTCGCATCGCGAGCCTTTTTTGTTTTACTTATTCAAAATCAATTCTTGGTGATTGATCGATTCTTGGTGTACTGCTTTAAACAGTTTGAGAATAAACTCTTCACTCAAGTTGTGTTGTTCTCCTTCGAGAACCATCTTCCCTAAAATTTCATTCCAACGTTTGCTTTGTAAAACAGCCACATTTTCTTGTTTTTTAAGAGCCCCGATACTTTCGGCAGCTTTCATTCGCTTCCCTAAAGTTTCAAGCAACTGATTGTCCATCACATCTATTTGAGCTCGTAAATTTTTAAGTTGGTCGTTGTAAGCAACTTCTGGAGTCGATTCTTTTCTGATTTTTAAATCTTTCATAATTTGAATCAATGACGCAGGTGTGACTTGTTGTGCCGCATCACTCCATGCATTGTCAGGATCAAAATGGGTTTCAATCATCAGTCCATCAAAATTCAAATCCAATGCGGTTTGAGAAACATCAAAAATCATATCACGTTTTCCTGTAATATGAGAAGGGTCGTTAATTAATGGAAGGTCTGGAAACTTTGTTTGCAGTTCAATTGCCATTTGCCATTCTGGTGTATTTCTATATTTTGTTTTTTCATAAGAGGAAAACCCTCTGTGAATGACTCCTAAATTTTTAATGTCAGCTGTTGCCAAACGCTCAATTGCTCCTAGCCATAGGGCTAAGTCTGGATTGACAGGGTTTTTAACCAAGACTACTTTGTCAGTCCCTTGTAAAGCATCTGCAATTTCTTGAACAATGAATGGGCTCACTGTAGAGCGGGCACCAATCCATAGCAGATCAATATCGTGTTCTAAAGCCAATTCAACATGGGCTCTGTTGGCAACTTCGGTCGCTGTTTTTAAACCTGTTTCAGCCTTTACTTTTTGAAGCCATTTTAGACCCAATGCGCCTACGCCTTCAAAATTTCCTGGGCGAGTTCGAGGTTTCCAAATTCCAGCACGGTAATAGCTTACATCCGTATCTTTTAGCTCATGCGCAATTCTTAATACTTGTTCTTCTGTCTCAGCACTACAAGGGCCAGCGATTACTAAAGGGTGGTCGAGATTCAATTCGTTCAACCAATTTCCTAGTTCTTTTTTGTTTTCCATTTTTATTGTTATTAAGCAATTCCTTTTAATATTTGTTTTATATGATTCGTGTTTTTCATTTCGTTATGTACTGCATCAAAATCATCTTTTTCCATATAGGCCTTAAATTGATTCAAATTTTGAATGTATTCTGTAAGCGTTTCTATAACATTGACTTTGTTTTGTTCAAAAATTGGGGTCCACATATCGGGCGAACTTTTAGCCAATCGTACTGTAGATTCAAATCCACTGCCTGCCATATCAAAAATATCTCGTTCATTTTTTTCTTTGTCAATAACTGTTTTTCCTAACATAAAAGAGCTGATATGTGATAAATGCGATACATACGCAATGTGTTTATCATGATCATTTGCGGGCATAAAACGCAAATGCATTCCCATTGTTTTGAAAAGAGTTAAAACCAATTCTCCTAAGGCTGGTAAGGTTTTCTCGACCTCACAAATGATATTTGTTTTGTTCTTAAACAGGCCATGTATGGCAGCGGAGGGGCCAGAAAATTCGGTACCTGCTATGGGGTGTGTTGCTAAAAACTGGGCGCGTCTGGGATGGGTGGATGCAGCTTTACAAATGGCTTCTTTGGTGGAGCCCATATCTATCACTACCGCTTGGTCTGAAATTAAATTTAAGACCTGAGGCAATACCTCCAACGCTGCATTTACGGGAATTGCCAATACAACTAAGTCTGAATGTTTAAGGGAGTTTAAATCCCCTATTTGATCCAAAATACCGAGGGTTAAAGCTTCTGTTAAATGCGTTTTATTTTGATCTATTCCTGTGATCTGAATTCCTGGAATGTGTTGTTTTAAATCCAACGCAAAACTCCCGCCAATTAATCCAATCCCTATGATGCTTACCTGTTTCATGAGACTCGTTTTATAGCGGATTGAATACTTTCTTTTGGTGCACATAATGAGAATCGGATATAGCCTTCTCCATTACTTCCAAATATGGTTCCTGGTGCAATAAATATGTGATGCTTTTGCAATAGGGTGTCAATAAAAGTTTCTGATTTTAAATCCGATGGTAATTTGGCCCATACAAACATTCCTGAAGTTGTTGTTTCAAACGTACAGTTAAGAGCAGTGGCTAATTCCCACACGAGTGCACGACGTTCGGCATAGATTTTATTTAAATCCTTGAACCAGTTTTTGGAACTGTTTAGAGCTTCAATAGCGCCTTTTTGAATTCCGTAAAACATTCCCGAATCCATATTGCTTTTAACTTTAATCACATTCTGTAAATGTGTCGCTGAACCTGTTAACATTCCCACACGCCATCCAGCCATGTTAAAAGTTTTACTCAAAGAATTTAGTTCTAAACAAACTTCTTTTGCCCCTTCAACATTAAAAATACTAGAAGGATTGTCATTTAAAATAAAACTATAAGGGTTGTCATTAATGAGTAAAATAGAATGTTTTTTAGCAAATGTAACCAGTGTTTTTAGGATTGTGTGATCTCCAAAAGTTCCTGTTGGCATGTGTGGATAATTGACCCACATGATTTTCACCTTGGACAAATCCATCGCTTCTAAAGCCGCTAAATCTGGTTGCCAATTGGAGTTCGCTTTTAAGTCGTAAAAAATAGGGTCTGCCCCTACTAATTTTGTAACCGAAGTATAGGTTGGATAGCCAGGATTTGGAATTAAAACGGCATCGCCTTCATTGAGATACGCCATAGAAATATGCATAATCCCTTCTTTACTTCCAATTAATGGTAAGACTTCGTTTTCGGAGTTTAGACTTACATTATAATGGGTTTGGTAAAAGTCTGCCATGGCCGACCGTAGTTCTGGCAACCCTTGATAGCTTTGGTATTTATGTGCTGACGCATCCATCAGACAGTCAGTAATCGCAGAGATGACGGTTTTTGGTGGTGCCAAATCAGGGCTTCCGATGCCTAAATTGATGATGGGCGCACCGGCAGCTTTCATGGCATTGACTTCTCTTAATTTTTTAGAGAAGTAGTATTCTTCAACGGTATGTAATCGATTGGCAGTGACCATTATTTTTTTGCGTTTTTATATTCCCCTAAAATCTTAAATTCTTCAGCCATAAGTTTCATAATGGCTTTTCCCTTTTCATAATCGGAGAAATTCTCAAAAGTAATATCCACAAAAAAGGCGTATTTCCATGGAGTATCAATTTTTGGTAAGGATTGTATTTTGGTTAAATTCAAATTACAATCGCTCATTACGTTGAGCATTGCTGATAAACTACCGCGTTTGTGATCTAATAGAAATTTAACCGAGGCTTTATTAATTGTGGCTTTATTGTGTGTAGATGGGGTTCTTTCTACAACGACAAATCGGGTTTCATTGTGCTTGATTGTTTGAATACTATTTGCCAGAATTTCCAAATCAAATAGTTGCGCGGCTTGTACACTCGCAATTGCAGCGACGCCTTGAAGTTGGTTTTCAGAAATTCGTTTGGCAACCTCAGCAGTATCAGTATCTTCGATTAATTTTATGTGGGGGTGTTGTTTAAAAAATTCTTTACACTGTAATAACGCCATGGGATGCGAAAACACTTCTTTTATATCCTGAATGGTTTGCTCTTTGAGTGCCATCAGATTGTGTTGAATTTCTAAAAAATACTCACCCGTAATATGTAAATCCTGATCATTGATGTGTGCATAATTAGGAATAATAGAACCCGCAATTGAATTCTCTAGCGCCATGATAGCCACGTCCGAGTTGTTAGACATTAAGCTCTCCACAACTTCGCTAAATGAAAGGTAAGGTTGCACCGCAACAGCTTCCTCAAAATATGTTTGAGAAACGATGTGATGGAACGACCCTTCAATTCCTTGTATGGCTACTTTTTTTGTCATAAAAAAAAATCCCGATGATTACATCGAGACTTATATTTAAAATTTATATTGATAAATTACATACACAGTGCCTCGATTTCTTTTCTAAAAAAGAAATAATAAAAGCTATAAAAAATGTAATTTACGGATGTCATAGTTTTGTAATTGGAAGCTAAAGTATATATATTTTCTACAAAAAAAAACTTAATTTCTTTTTTTTGTGACTTGTTTAGAAAATTTATAGATAATTCAACGAAAATAGGCCTGAAATCCATAAATTATATTTTTAAGGGCTTATTTTAGGAAATTAATTTAGGGGGGCGTTATTCAGAATAGGCTTAAAATGTGCTGATTAGTGAATTTCTATCAATCCAAAAACAGCAGTCGACCCGTATAGTACTCCTCAACCTCAACCACAGGCGGCGTGTTCATACTAATCACATTGCCTACACTTCTGATGTCAACTTTTAAAGATTGTTGTGGGTTTACTGTAATGTCATGGCTGCTTCTTTGAAAGATAGTGACGTGTTGTGCTATAAAATCCGCTCCTTTAAAGCCACACAAGCCGGCAGCGAAATATACAGACAATGTTTCTGTGGAACCGGAGATTGTGAATCCTGATAAATTATTAGCGACGACTCTCAAACTTTGAGTGTTTAGGGTCATATTAAAATCTCCTGAACTTATATAATCCGAGTTATAATTCTCAGAAATAAGGTATAGATCTTCAAAGGTCAAGATCCCTTCTGAAGACGTTAAGTATTGAGTACTACTCCTAATTTCTTTAAGAATTGGAGTGGTTACAATCATCTTTGTAAGTCCATAATCTCTCACAAAGTTACAACTGTTTGAGTTGGTTAATTGTAGTTGATTGTCTAGTACGATGACTTCAATCGTATCAAGTAAGTTTTCCGCTGTTTGAATTTCAACTTTATACTCTACTCCTTCTTTTACGACCAATTCAATATCTCTATTGACAAGGATTTTATCAAAAGCATCAACAATCAATTCTTGAGTTATGGGCGCACCTGAAGTTTGAATGCAGTCCCAAGCATCTTCTTGATCGCATGAGAAGATAGAGAGCAACACCAGTAAGTATTCTAATTTTTTCATGTTATAATCGTATTCCAATTCCAAATTCAAGTGTTTCAGCCTTAGCTAGATGGGATTTAACAGAAAACGCTCCAAACCACTTTTTACTAAAATAATATTTTAAACCAAGTCTATTATAAACACGGCCTTCAAAATCATAGGGGTAATATAGATAATACCCCAGCTGAGTGACAATCGACCAGTTATTTACAAACAATTCATACCCCAAAAATCCTCCTACCCGTTTATAATCGGCATTAGGATCTGAAGGGTTTTCGGGGAATGCAACACTTCGATAATGGATTTCTTCTTCTAAAGCCTTTGAAAAAAAAGCTTCTACCCCCAATTGAAATGCACTGAAAAAATTAATGCGTTTGTCCGCATAGGCAGAAAGTGTATAAAATGGAAATTGCGCACTCCCTACCACATCTGTTTGACTCACCCCTGAGCGTATTACAAAATTATATTTGAACCCTTTGTAATCAGTGGGGTTTTCGGTAGGCTCCTCATAGACGACTTCCTTGGTATCTAAATCATAGTTGACCCCAATATTTAATGAAACTGTGTTCACACTAGTGTTGGGGGCTTTAAAATTTCCGTTGGAAGCATGAAAGAACACCAAGCCCGTTTGAAGTCCAATGGGACCTAATAGGTTTGGTTTTTTATAGTTCAACATTAGATAAGGGCTGCCTAATAATTTGGATCCAAATGCAATGTTTTTGGGGTTTGAATCTTTATCATATGGATTTGATGCTACCACAATACCTTGCCCTACACGCAACATGAATCGGCGTTTAAAAAAGTAAAAATTAAAGTGTCCGTAGAATCCAAATGTGTTCCCTAGCGCTTCATTTTTTAAATCTTGATACATAAAAGAGGCTCCATAATCTGGATAATTATAGCGCTGCTGCCACTCCTTTTTTCCATTTGTTCGGCGGTTCCAACCTAGAATTACTCCCTCAGGGTGGCCTTTTATAAGGTGTAATATATCAGGATTGTGAAGTGGAATGTTTCCTTTAAAATAATTAATATCTATAAAACTACTGCTAAGATTTTCTTGCGAAAACCCAAAGAAAACCATACATCCAAAAAAAAACCCTAAAATCTGATTCATTACAAAATAATAAGACCGTAAATGTAAAGTAAATATTTAAATACCTTTTGTAGAGATATCGGTTATCTCTTTTTTATTAATTCTATATTTAGTAAGTTTGCAGTATAATTCCGAGGACAAATTTGATCTGATTGCAACCTCAATAAAAAAAAGCTAAAGCAGTACACACTACTCCACTAGCCCTGCAATCCTCTTTTTGTTCTCATAAAAAAACTGTTTATGAGTTATTTATTTACATCCGAAAGTGTTTCAGAAGGCCATCCAGATAAGGTTGCCGACCAAATTAGTGATGCTTTAATCGACCATTTTTTAGCTTTTGATCCAGATTCAAAAGTGGCTTGTGAAACCTTAGTAACAACTGGTCAAGTGATTCTGGCAGGTGAGGTTAAATCTAAAACCTATCTGGATGTACAAAAAATTGCACGCGATACGATTAACAAGATTGGCTATACCAAAGGAGAATATATGTTTGATGGCAATTCTTGTGGGGTGCTTTCCGCAATTCATGAACAGTCGGAAGACATCAATCGTGGGGTTGACAGAGGGGCTGAAGAACAAGGTGCAGGCGATCAAGGGATGATGTTTGGATATGCTACAAATGAAACCGAAAACTACATGCCTTTAGCATTGGACTTATCGCACCGTATATTGATTGAACTCGCTGCTATGCGTCGCGAAAACTCAGACATTACCTATATTAGACCCGACTCTAAAAGTCAGGTGACTATTGAATATGATGATGACAATACGCCAAAACGAATTGATGCAATCGTTATTTCTACACAACACGATGATTTTGACGAAGAGACTGCTATGTTGGCAAAAATTAGAGAGGATTTAAAAACAAAATTAATCCCTAGAGTGGTTGCAAAACTACCTGCACATATTCAGGATTTATTTAATGATAAAATTACATATCACATCAATCCAACTGGGAAGTTTGTGATTGGAGGACCACACGGCGACACAGGCCTTACAGGACGAAAAATTATTGTAGATACCTATGGAGGAAAAGGGGCGCATGGTGGGGGTGCGTTTTCAGGGAAAGACCCTAGCAAAGTGGATCGTAGTGCTGCTTATGCCACGCGTCATATTGCCAAAAATATGGTGGCAGCAGGAATTTGCTCTGAAGTTTTGGTGCAAGTAAGTTATGCCATTGGCGTTGCTGAGCCTATGGGTGTATTTGTGGATACCTATGGTACAAGTCCATTTAATTTGACTGATGGTGAAATTGCCGATAAAATCTCAACATTATTTGATTTACGCCCTGCAGCTATCGAAAAACGTTTAAAACTTCGAAGTCCTATATACAGTGAAACGGCTGCTTATGGGCATATGGGTCGTGAACATAAATCAGTGACCAAAACATTTCATCAACCGAATGGAGAAAGCTTAACTTTAGATGTTGAATTGTTTACATGGGAAAAACTAGACTATGTAGCGGTCATTAAAGACGCTTTTGGAATTTAAAAACAAGTTAACTAAGCATCCAGGCTCCTAATATTACCATAAACATAGAAGTTACATAATACCATTTAAAGCGTTCTTTTAGTACGATTACAGCTAGTATCATAGTCAGTATTGGGGTGGTTAAACTAACAATACTAGAGATAAAAGGATTGGTGGTTTTTAAGCCATGCATGCCAGCAATAATTGCAATGGCAACTATCAAGGCCATCAACATAATGTAATCAAATTTGAAAAATGTTAAGACTGGCTGCTTCAGATAACGAATTAAAATACCTGCAATAATCAAAACTTCAATTTCTTGATGTACCGCAAGAAAAACCACATCATATGTTTTTAAATTATACCATTGCATAATTCCCGAAACAGAAAAACAAAGCGTCATCAGCGTCAAATAGCGGTGGGTAGAAAACTGAACAGCTTTAGAATTAAACCGTTGATTCCATAAAAACGCACAAAAACCCAAAGCGATACATAGAATACCTAAAACATAATTTTTTGGAATAATATCTTCAAAAAAATAAAGGTAAGAAGCCGTGCCTATGCTCCCTAATAAACTGTAATGTATAAAATTATTAAGAGTACTTTCTTTTAACGCATAAATCATAAACACTAAACCCAACGCGCCAATAATACATGCCAAATTAACAAAGAGTGCCTCACTAAGAGTGGTGTACATTGTAAAATTAGTCGCAACTAAAACAACAACCCCAAATAGCGTGGTAATCATAGAGCGCTTGACAATTACTTGTAGAGGCAAATAGTCTGCAACAACCCACTTCCATAATACATTATTAATTGCAAAAAACAACGAGGATAAAATCAGATATTCCATAAATACTTAGCTAATATTTTTTTAATAGGGTTAAATTAAATCGCTTGAATCCGGTAGTTTTAACCAAGGATTGATAATCCTTTTGCAGCGCTAGAAGAGTGTCAGAATTAGCCGTTGTATGTTTTTCTAATTGATAGGCTGCGATACTGTAAAACAACTTTAAATAGTGGAAATACGAATTGGAGGTGCTCACGTTTAAATCGATTTGATTAAAACTATAAAGAGCATCTTTATAATTCTGTTTTTTTAATTTCACTAATACATGAGCAATCAAAAAGATGTTATGGGATGTATAAAACCGCCAAATAGGGGTGCCTAAAAGTTCTTTTTTATAACGGTCAAAAATTGTTTCTAAAGTCTCTATTTGTTTGGTAAATATAAGAGCCGAGACGACTTCAATATAAAAGAACACTTTCGGATATTGCTTTCCTGTTTTAAGGATCTCAGATAGTATTTTGTTAAGGGGTTGTTTGTGTTTAAAGTGCTGTGTTAACAGCTGATACCCCAGTAAGCGCCCGTGTAATACGGAAAACATTTTCAGATTTGAAACCTCCGGCTGGTAGATTTCAAAGGATGATTTTCCTGCTAAAAATAGATGGTAGTTTTTTATCAAATTGATAAAAACTCGCTGAGTGGGTTCTGTGTCACGCGCCAATCTGGCCGTATTCAGAAATCCATAGTAGCCATTGAAATGCGTATAATCAACATGAAAATCTAAAATATGTGTTTTAAAAACATAAGTGTCGGACAGTAAAACTTCTAGACCTACATAACTGCTTTTTGGGAGCGTTCTTAAAAGTCCCCCTACAGCGTATGCTAACTTATCAAGTTCACCAACTTGGGTGTTGATGTCAAAGTGGATTTTGGGGTTTGAAAATATAATTTTCAATAACTCAATTCGATTTCTACGAATAAATG
The DNA here is from genome assembly GCA_018608765.1 of Flavobacteriaceae bacterium. Classification (GTDB taxonomy): domain Bacteria; phylum Bacteroidota; class Bacteroidia; order Flavobacteriales; family Flavobacteriaceae; genus Hel1-33-131. Next base: position 39,746 of record JABAYY010000055.1, on the reverse strand, counting down.
TTTTTATAATGTGACTTAAAAACAGTACATAATCAGGGTGTGATTTTAGAGCAATTAGTTGTTGAATTTGAGCGGGATCGATTGAATCCAAATTTTCAAAATCGTTCACAAAAGTCCAATGAAACCAGTTTTGATCTTTATTAATGAAATTTAAAAACCTCGAATAAGACTGATAGCCCAAATATTGTGCGAGGACTTCCAACGTTTGAAGTTGTGGCGCTCTTTCAGGTAAAAACCCAAAAAAACGACGCAACGTATTAAAACCAATAGTTAAATTATTTTCATAAACGATGCATTGATGTAAATACCGCACATCGGCTTGACGCCGAATTTCAAAACCCAGTTTTTGATAAATTTCTTGTTTTAATTGCCCAATCGTAGCCTTCATGAGCTCAAAAATAATAAAAATATTAGTTATGGGCTTTAGTTGGGCTAAAATTTTAATTTATTTAATCTAATTTTGTAGATATAAAATTATAAGAACTTTTATGAGTAAAATTATATAAAATTGAATTTAATAGAGTCAAAGAGGGCAATCTAATTAAACTCAGTTTCGCAACCAATACCCTTTTAGCAGTGGTTGTTTTAAGTTAGTCTGTTGAAAGAAAAACCCGGCCCACAGTCGGGTTTTTGGGTTTAAATAGTTAAACGGTCGTTACAATTCATAACGCACCCGAAAGGTTACATAACGGGGTTGAATGAAATATTCTGTTGCACTTACCGATATATTAGAGGCGCTACTCTGATTTTGAGAGCGGGTGTCTAACAAGTTCGTCGCTTTGATTTCGTATTCAAATTTGGCATCTTCATCTTTTCTATAAGATAAAGAAGCATTCCAAAATTCATACGTATTAATCGATCGGTCTTCATCACTAAAATCATTATAAGAATAATCTGTTTTGAGCGTAAATGATTTTAAAATCAGAGCATCCACTTCTATAGAAGGGCTTTTTGTAAAAAATTTGGTGGCATTCGTCCCAAGGTTATTATCCTGAATAGAGTATTTATAACTTAAATCGACATTGGGTGCCGTTCTAAAGTTGGTGCGTAATTGTGCTCTATAGGTCTGTGAAAAACTTTCATTCACTGTTCGCCTGTCTTGTAGGAACTGATTAAATTTAGAGTAATTCAAATTTGCTCTGACAGACGCACGCAACTTTCCGAAGGTGCGCTGAAAACGGCCACTGGCAGATAAGCTTTCATCGGCAAAATCTGAATTGAATGGTGTTGATACACGAATGACACTTCCGGGTACAAATTCAGAAACCGTTCTAACATTGTCAATACTTTTATTATAATTGATATTCGCAAAGACGTTGGTATAGTTAAACATATTAAAGCTGTAATAAGACAAGTTGACATTGTGAGAAAGTGCACTTTGTAAATCTGGCGAGCCCGAGAATAAGGAGTTATAGTTATTCAGAACCAAGCCACTTGCAAATTGTGAAACATCTGTGAATTGTGTTTGCATACGGTAACTTAAATTCAAAGTTTCACTCTTTTTGATTTGAAAAATAACATTCATATCAGGTAAAAATCTAAAGAAATTATCCGTGGTCTTTGTACCGACCTGTGTGTTTGAAATTGTGTAGGCATGCGCCGCTACTCCTGGTGTAAAAGTAAATTTACCAGATTTCAGACGGTAATGAAATCCTAAATATACGTCCGAAAAGTTATAAGCAATATCATTCGTTGCCGCTCCCCCTACAATTCCAGGGATTGGACTACTTTCAGTTCGGTCGTCCATGAATTGAAAGATATTAGAGTTAAATTGTTGGTGACTCAAAATCGTTCCAAGGGTCAGATTAATATTACTTTTTTTGTTTAGAATATTCCAATAATCCAATTTAGCATCTACCTGATTGGACTGCACGCGTTTTTCTTGACCAAAGTCATAATCAAGTTGAGCTCCATCTAAACCAAGAATGTTCGCTGTGCTTTCATAATTGACTTTATCCTCAAGAATCGCATTGTAAAAAGGGTCTTCATCTTTGATAAGATGCTGGGCTTCAAATGCGAAAATATTGGTCTCATTCAATGTGTAATAATAGTTCAAACTCTGATTGAAACTAAATGGATTGGTGTTTTCTAACTGATTAATAGCTCCATTTAAAGAGGAATTGAAACGTTGATCTTGTGAGCTTTTAGATAAATTCCCAAGGGCTTCATACTCGAGTTGGTTGCTTGCGTTTGGCTGGTACTTGGTAGTTAATTTAAGCATTCCCAAATCATTATTCTGCGAGGTATTACTCTGTGTGTTCTCATCTGAAAACCCAGGAGGTGCATCAACATACTGAACACTCCTGTTTTCTTGTAGTTCATTTTTACTGTTTGAAAAAATAGCAAATCCGCCAATATCCAAAGTCTTTTTTGGGGACCAACTAAAATTAGCAGCACCAAACTTTGTGGAGATGTCCTTGGCACGGTTATTTTGAAGCAATAGAAATCCAATATCATTGTTTCCTAAACTCAAACTTGTTCCACTGTTTTGACTGGGCGATCGAAAGCCGCCAGAAAAATTGAAATAATCTCGACGTGAGAAAGCGACCTCTCCTATATTATTAATATCTCCGATGAAATTTACACTGTATTCAGGGCTGTAGTAAAAGAGTTTGGGTTGTAGTAAATACAGTGAATTTGCCTCTGAGTCTCCCGCTCCAGCAGTAATGTTTCCAAACCAGAAATTTTTCTTCCCATCTTTTAGTTTAATGTTTATGGCAATATTGTCTTGGTTATTTGTAACACTTCCCAATTGCCCTACTTCAGAATAGTTTTTTAATACCTGAACTTTATCCACCGCACTAGAAGGAATGTTTTTAGTAGCTAATTTAGTGTCGCCATCAAAAAAATCTTTGCCTTCAACCATCAATTTATTTACAACTTTACCTTCGACCTCAACTTGACCGTCGTCATTGATTTCAACACCTGGGAGGTTTTTAAGGACATCTTCTAATTTTCGTTCGGTACCTGTATTAAAGGAGTCTGCATTGTACACTAGAGTATCTCCACTAATGGTGACTGGCATTTCATAAACCAACTCTACTTCATCCAAAGAGTTGTCCTCAAAAAGAATAAAATCTTTGGTGATATTTTCTTCTTTTGTTTCTAAAACCTCGTCTAAAGATTTCATTCCAATATAACTGGCTTGGATGGTATAAGTAGTATTCTTTTTTAAATCCAAACGAAACCGTCCTTTATCATTGGTGATTCCATAGGAGTCTAAGGATTTTGTCGCTTTGTTAATGGCGATGACATTTGCTAACTCCAGAGGACTTCCTAAGCTATCTTTAATGACACCTTCTAGTTTCACTTGAGAAAACCCTGCAATACTCATTGACAGGAATATAATTGTAATAAAATTTTTCATGCGTGTTGTTTATTTTTTTTAAGATCACATGTAACGTCCACTTCAACAATTTCTTGCGAATCAATTCTCAGTCTTGGATGTTTCATGAACTATTGGTTAATTTGGATCCGTTTAATTTCTACGTTTGTTTCTTCGACCCCCGTACATGGAGCGCATTTCTTCCATTTTTTTCTTGACCGTTTCATTGTACTCTTGACGTGAAACGACATCGCCCTTTTCTGGCGCTTTAATTTGTACTTTTTGTTGTGGGTTCATTATAATTTTTGAACATAAGATAGTGGTCTTATCTGTGTTTACTTCAAGAATTAACCCTGGAAGTCCCCAAAAATCACCGGGACCTTGGCTCACAGGAATCTGTGGGGTGTACCATGCTGTGACTTCAATTTGTTTTGGTATTTCTATGTCCTCAGAAACTGAAGTTGCTGTAGAGTCTTTTTGAACTTCACCTTCTTTGACTTCTTTAGATTTTGGTTTTCTTCGCATGCTACGCCAATCAAATTCATCTACTGTTTTAATAGCCGTTGCTTTCATACAAAGGTATTGACCAATTTGTTTTGTTTCAGTTCCCAGTTTCCAATCGAGTTTAGACAAAGAATCTGTGATTAAAAATTGCTTTCCAAAAAACTCTTGGTCTTGCAAATACTGTTGAGATTTAATGTTTTTGTATTGCATTCCTGCAGAGAAACTACTGCCCCATTTTCCAAAACCACCTTGTCCACCTGGCGCTTCCAAGACCTCTTCTTCTTTGTATGTGGAAGCCTCTCGATCAAAGTTCAAAATATACGTTTTTTCAAACATGCTGCGCATGCGGTCTGCAATTTGTTTTTTTTGATCTTCACTCATTTTCCGACCGCCCCAACTATCCATATCAACAGATGTTTTAGAAAAGTAATAGGCTTTCCCTTGAAAGTTTTGTGCGGAAGCTACTGCTGAAAATAACAAGGCCATACACCCTATCAAAAAGAAGTTTTTTCTTAGAATCATACTTAAGAATGTTAATTTAAAATCTAATTTATTGGCACAAATTACGGATAGTTTAATAATATCTCGTTAAAATAAAACTAATTTCCTATTTCAATTTTGAAACTATTACCATCTTCATCATCGCGACCGTATTGAGATTCCATTTCTTTCATCTTTTTATCCATAATGGCATCGAATTCCGACTGGCTTACAGAATCTCCACCAGTGGGCTCTTTAATCTTAATTGGTTTTGAAGGGTTAAGTGAAATCTTACTACATAAAATGGTTTGAGAATCATAACTTAGTTCTAGAATAAGTCCTGGAAGTCCTTGAAATTGTTCAGGACCATTGCTAACAGGGATTTGTGGCGTGTACCACGCTGTCACCGTTTGTGTTTCTTTAGTGACCTCATCCATTTCTGAAACGGACTTTACTTCACGCTCCAGAGTTGCTTTAAAGCAGGTATAGGTGCCAATGTTTTTGGTCTCGCCTTGTAGTTTCCATGCGTTTGTTTTTAAGGAGTCTTGAATTAAAAACATCTTACCAAGCAAGTCACTTTGTTGGACATAACGCTGTGCTTTAATGTTTTTGTATAACTCCCCTGAACCACCCATGTTAGAAATAAATACCATAGAGCCACCTACAGAAGGAGGCGCTAGAGATTCTTCTTCCTTATAAAGAGATTCCTCTTTGTCAAAAGTTAAAATATATGTTTTTTCAAACTGTTTTTTGAGCATTGCCATGATTTCATCTTGCATGCCACCAGCCTGAGTACTGTCTATTTTGATATCTAACTTACGCTGGGTTTTGTAAGTGGCTATACCCTGAAAATCTTGAGCTATTAATGAATAAGTTGTAAAAAAAAGTAAAAATATAATTTTGATGTTTGTGTTCATTAGTTCTAATGTGTTTTAAATTTAGACGACCTAAGTCCAAAAATGTTTCAAATGTTTAATAAAAAAATTTGTACTTTTCATGACTGAATGAAACATGCTTTATATTTAATACTATTTTTTAACCTTTTTGGGTTCGGCCAAACCTCTATTAGCGCTAAATTGGTAACGTCCACTCCTTTTGAATGGGACACCTTTGTGGGCATTGATTCATTTGAATCTGTTTATTTTTTAAAATCTAATGTGCTTTTTAAAAAAAACAATCAAGGCCTTCAAAATTACAGCAACTTAGACAAAGGGGTTATTAGTAAAGTTTCTGTGTTTAACGCCCTCAAGCTTGCTTTGTTTTATAAAGACTTTAATAGCGTCACCCTATTAGACAATCGTCTAGCGGATCTGATTACTGTTGATTTTAATGTCTTAAGTCCTTTAAGAACGCTATCGCATATTTCAAATGGTAATGACACTACCTTTTGGTTGTTTGATTCTAACGCACTTCAGTTGGAATTATTTGATTATAACTCTTCTAAAATTCGTGTGAGAGCAGCCACGTTCCAAAATGAGATTCTGGCTCTAGATAGTGATTACAATACTTGTTGGGTGCTTACAGAAAAAGAGGTACAATGTTATAATTATATGGGGAGTTTAATTTCGAGACTCCCGCATGAAGGATTTACAGATTTAAAACTTTGGAATGGCATCTTATTTTTAATGAAAAACAATACTATTTACTATAAACAAAAAACCAGTGATGCGTTTTTGATGTTAAACTTACCTAAAGTTTTAGTTAAACAGTTTTTTGTAACCAACCAAACCTTGTATATTTATGACGAAGAATTTCTTCATCACTACCAACTAATAAACAATTGATATTATGCATGTTGCTATTGCCGGAAATATTGGGGCAGGTAAAACAACCTTAACCCAATTACTAGCGAAACACTACAAATGGGAAGCCCAACTAGAAGATGTTGTGGACAACCCCTATTTAGATGATTTTTATAACCAAATGGAACGTTGGAGTTTTAACCTCCAAGTATATTTTTTAAACAGTAGATTCCGTCAGGTATTACAAATTCGCGAAAGTGGAAAAGATATTATTCAGGATCGTACCATCTATGAAGATGCAAATATTTTTGCACCTAACTTGCATGCGATGGGGTTGATGACCAATCGTGATTTTGAAAATTATGCGTCACTTTTTGGTCTTATGGAGTCTTTGGTACAAAGCCCAGACCTTATTATTTATTTGAGAAGTTCTATCCCAAACCTTGTGTCTCAAATTCACAAGCGTGGACGTGATTATGAAAACTCTATTAGTATTGACTACCTTAGTCGTTTAAACGAGCGCTACGAAGCTTGGATTTCTGGCTACTCAAAAGGAAAGTTACTTATTATTGATGTGGATGATTTAGACTTTGTTGAAAACGAAGAAGATCTTGGTTTTATCGTCAACAAAATTGATGCTGAAATAAACGGTTTATTTTAAAAACAGGCTTATTTATAAACAAAAAAAATCACCTCAATGAGGTGATTTTTTTTATGTTGTAATACTAATTTATACTTACAATTATTTTTCTTTTAAAAATTTATCTACTGCATCTTCAACTTCTTGTTGTGTCCCTTTAAAGGTTTTGTCAACAACAACTACAGAACCGTCAACTACTTTACTGTAAGTAACAGACGCTTTTGCTGAATCTACTGAATTATCACTTATAACTTCTACACTCACATCTTGTGTGTGTGCAGTTTCTAAAGAGTGTCCTCCTAAGATCGGTGCAATTACAAGTCCAATAAGACATGTTAATTTAATAAGGATATTCATTGATGGTCCAGAAGTATCTTTAAATGGATCTCCAACTGTATCTCCTGTCACGGCTGCTTTGTGAGCTTCCGATCCTTTGTAAGTCATAACACCATTGATTTCAACACCTGCTTCAAAGGATTTCTTAGCGTTGTCCCAAGCACCACCTGCATTGTTTTGGAAAATAGCCCAAAGTACACCACTAACAGTCACCCCAGCCATATAACCTCCTAGCATTTCAGCAACCAACATATTGTTGTCTTGATATACTAACTTTCCTACTAGTACTACTAATATTGGGAACCCAATTGTTAAGATTCCTGGAAGCATCATTTCCTTAAGAGATGCCTTCGTTGAAATATCAACACATTTATCGTATTCTGGTTTTCCAGTTCCTTCCATAATTCCTGGAATTTCTTTGAACTGTCTTACCACTTCGTTTACCATTTCCATAGCTGCTTTTCCTACCGCATTCATTGCTAATGCTGAGAATACTACTGGGACCATTCCACCTACAAACAACATCGCTAATACGGGTGCTTTAAAGATGTTAATTCCATCAATTCCTGTAAATGTTACATAAGCAGCAAATAAGGCCAAAGATGTTAAGGCTGCAGAAGCAATTGCAAATCCCTTTCCTGTGGCAGCAGTTGTGTTACCAACAGCATCTAAAATGTCTGTCCGTTCTCTAACAATTGGATCTTGCTCACTCATTTCAGCAATACCCCCTGCGTTATCAGCAATGGGTCCAAAAGCATCGATCGCTAATTGCATCGCTGTAGTTGCCATCATTGCAGAAGCCGCTAATGCTACTCCGTAAAATCCAGCTAAAGCATAAGATGCCCATATCGCAGCTGCGAATAATAATACAGAAGAGAATGTAGAAATCATCCCTGTTGCTAAACCAGCAATAATGTTGGTTCCTGCACCAGTACTTGATTGTTGTACGATTTTTAAAATTGGCTTAGAGCCTAATCCTGTGTAATATTCAGTAAAGGCTGAGATTCCAGCGCCTACTACTAAACCTACTAAACAGGCATAAAATACGCGTATTGAAGAAATTTCTTGAAGGCCTTCTCCAAAGAATTCCATTTGCATTGTTGCTGGTAACATCCAAGTTACCAATCCAAAACATGCTGCAGCAACCATTGCAATAGATGCCCAGTTTCCTATGTTTAATGCTTTTTGTACGTCTGCTTCTTTTGCGTCGTTCGATGAAATTTTAACTAATAAAGTTCCTATAAGTGAAATGATAATTCCAACACCAGCAATTGACATTGGTAATAAAATTGGGCCAATTCCACCAAAATCATCTGCAATGCTTCCGCCCATATCTTTAATCACATAGTTTCCTAAAACCATGGCAGCTAATACGGTTGCCACGTAAGATCCAAATAAATCAGCTCCCATTCCTGCAACATCTCCAACGTTGTCACCAACATTATCTGCAATCGTAGCTGGGTTTCTTGGATCATCTTCTGGAATATCTGCTTGGACTTTTCCTGCTAAATCAGCACCTACATCGGCAGCTTTCGTGTAGATTCCTCCACCAACTCTTGCAAATAAGGCAATAGACTCAGCTCCTAAAGAGAACCCTGCTAATGCTTCTAAAACAATTGTCATCTGATCAGTATTGGTCCATTCACCACCCATAAATAATTGGTAAAATATAATAAAGAACATTGTTAAACCTAACACTGCTAAACCAGCAACGCCTAGACCCATCACAGTTCCACCACCAAATGATACTTTTAAAGCATTTGGTAAACTTGTTTTTGCAGCTTGCGTTGTTCTAACATTCGTTTTGGTTGCGATTTTCATCCCCATGTTTCCAGCAAATGCAGAAAATATAGCTCCTATAATAAAGGCGACTACGATTAGATATGTAGTGTCCATATAAAAAGCGATTGCTGTTAAAATAAGACTGGCTCCGATTACAAAAAATGTTAGTAATCTGTATTCAGCTTTTAAAAATGCCAAGGCACCTTCATAGATGTGGTCAGAAATTTCTTTCATTTTACCATCACCTGCATCTTGTTTCATTACCCAAGATTTTTTAACTAGCATGTATGCTAATCCTAATAGTGCCATTGCAATTGGCATCCAAATCATCATTGATTCCATAGTGTAATTTTGTTTATTTTTACGGGCGTAAATGTAGTAAAATGATAAGGAACTAAAAAACCTAATTTAACATTATTATAACAGGTGGTTTTTAACCTATTGCACAAGTCAATAAAAAATAAATAAACTTCGTAGTTTCCCTTCTTAAAAGTCAGGGGATATTTTTAATCGGACTCCAAAATTGGGGGTAGAACTGTTTAGGTTAACAAATTCTGAGCGCCATATACAATCAACCCGAAATATTCTTAGGTTTCCGAAACCAATATTTTCAATTCCAAATCCGTATTCATAGTATAACTCCTTGGGAGTATTATAAATAATAGAAGATCGATTGATGCTTCTATTCCGATCTGAAATATTCCCAATAATCCCTCTAAAGGTAACCACACTTCTTAGTTTGAGTTTCTTAATAAGGGGGATTCTATTTAAAATAATGCCATTAAAATGATGTTCAAAATGTCCAACCAAAAATTGATCGACCACAAAATCATAATAATCTAAGAGTGAAAAGGTGTTGGAAACAAGCGAATAAGTCTGATTGGCTGGTGCGGGACTCAGAACAGATAGTTGTGCGTCTCCAAATATTTTACCGGCTGCTAGTGTATTATCAAGAACTCCAAACTTACCAAGCTTTAGAGGTTGGTTGTAGGAGAACAAAAGCTTTGAATAATCTGTCTGTCCTGCGCCAATTTTTAAGCCTTTCTGAAAACTTAATAAAAACGTAGGATAAAGATTTGCACCAAATTTTCTTTCAACTCCATACCCAAAAATATTTCGATTAGGTGTAAACGACAGATACAGCTCTGCACTATTGTCAACTAAACTCGATTTCACCTTTTGATCGGCGTCATCAAAGTAGTCAATTGAAAACTTATCCGGAGCTGCAGATTCGATGTGTTTGTTTGAGTAATTGGCACCAATAATAAAATTCCTGTAAACCTCAACATTTATATTCGCAGATACTTTTTTAATACGAGATAAAAAGTAGTTTTCTCCTCTACTAAAAAGTGAAGAACTGCCAAACCTCCCTGAAGTAGTGCCATAACTGTCTATAATTTTAGACCCCAACTGATCGGTGTCATTTAAATAGCTAAGGCCTACCGATATTCTTGGCTTGTAACTCAATAAGTATTTAGTATCTAAATAATATTTGAACTGCTCGTCTTCAAATCCATAGGCTAATTTTCCTTTAATCCTAAATCGATCGTCTAAACTTTTAAACGATCTAAAGCCCGCAGACAGCTTAACACCTTCAACTTCATTGAATGCGAAAGTATTCCAAATAGATCCAAATTCAATGTAGTTAGAAACTTTAAAATAACCACTCGACAAGGTCCGTATCAAACCTGTTATATTTTTAATTTTTTTATTGCCCTTAAGGTTTGAAAGAACAGACTCGGAATCACTATTATTTATGTTTTCCGGTAAATTCTCCGCCCAAAACTCTTCACTTTTCTCAAACTGGTCTTGCCTGTATTTTACAATTTTTGTGTCATAAAAATCAGCTGTTTTCTTCTTTGAAAAATCGTAGTTTTCGAAAGTTTCTGTACGCTTTACATAGAGCCCTTTTTCTTTATCGTTTTTAGTTAATAAGGTAATATCCGCTTCATATACATTATTCTGAGGCAAAAATACACTGTCATTTTCAATCGAAAATGTTTTTTCAAAATACAAATTTCGAATGAGGTTCAAATTGATTTTAGGGTTGACACGCATGCTGATGGAGTTCACAGCAAAAACACTATCGGTGACTACAAAATTTCCTTCAAATACTAAATCGCCTTCTTTGCGTGGGAAAAAGTAAATTCTATATTTAGTCCTTGAATTTGACACAATACTGTCCTGAAGCACGTAATCATAAGAACCAAAACCTTCGGTTGATAACGGGCTCACGAACGACCTGTTTAAAAGCGCTATATTATTCTCATAAATATTAATCTCTTTGAAAATATTGCTGATACGATCAAACACAAATCCATCTTGTTGGATTCCAATATGTTTTTCTGCCTGTATAAGTTCAATCTTTTTGTTTATGCTATTATCTCCATAAACATTCTGTATCTTTTCCTCTAAGTAGATCGGTACAAAGAATTTTTTGTTTCGCTTATCCTGTTTTATGATTGAGACTACGGAATCATAGTCATCTCTTAAAAGACGTTTTAAAAATTTCTGATCTATATTGTTGAGTCCTATTTCTGTAGAAGCATATTTTTTGTATTCGTACTGCTCAACCAGACTGAGGCCATTCTTCTTTTTATGTGCCCAAATACCCCTCATTATTTTATAGGCAGGGTTTTCTTTCTTTTTTAATCGTTTTTTTGGTTTGTTAACAATCAAAACCTCGTCCAACTCAAAGCCTGTTTGCAAGACAATTTTAAGTCCTGTGCTTGTTTTGGTTTTAAGTTTAAATTCTGCTGTTTCAAAACCTACAAATGACACCACAATTGCTGAATGGTTATTTTCAGATTGCAGCAGAAAGTTACCGTCAAAATCAGAGATTACTCCTTCAGATGAATTCTTAAAAAGAACATTTGCAAATGCAACGGGCTGATTGTCTTGGTCATAAACCGTTCCACTAACTTTCGTTTGTGCAGCAACGTGTATTGAGAGTGTCAATACTATACTTAGTAAGTAGTATCTCATATTTTGTCCTTCATCAACAATCAAACCAAAAAAAATGATAAAAAATTTATTTATACAATACTTTTCTTACAGCCTTTACAACATCATCGCTGTTAGGCAACCATTCTTTCAATAAATTTGGTGAGTAAGGAGCCGGTGTATCGGCTGTGTTGATTTTTATAATTGGAGCATCTAAGAAATCAAATGCTTTTTCCTGAACTTGATAAGTGATTTCAGTTGACACATTTCCAAAAGGCCATGCTTCCTCAAGAATCACTAGGCGGTTTGTCTTTTTGACAGATTCCAAAATAGTATTGATGTCTAATGGACGAACGGTTCTTAAATCAATCACCTCACATGAGATTCCTTCTTTTGCTAATGTATCTGCAGCCGCATAGGCTTCTTTTATTATTTTCCCAAAAGACACAATAGTAACATCGGTTCCTTCACGTTTGATCTCAGCAACTCCGATTGGTAAAATATATTCCCCTTCAGGAACTTCCCCTTTATCGCCATACATTTGTTCACTCTCCATAAAAATAACGGGGTCGTCATCGCGAATAGCTGCTTTTAATAATCCTTTTGCGTCATAAGGATTAGAAGGCACAATTACTTTAAGACCTGGGCAATTTGCAAACCAGTTTTCAAAAGCTTGTGAATGTGTAGCACCTAACTGTCCTGCTGACCCTGTTGGTCCTCTGAATACAATAGGGCACTTAAACTGCCCTCCAGACATTTGTCTGATTTTAGCTGCATTATTTATAATTTGATCAATCCCTACTAATGAGAAGTTGAAGGTCATAAATTCAACAATAGGACGGTTCCCTGTCATGGTAGATCCCACAGCAATTCCTGAAAATCCTAACTCTGCAATAGGCGTGTCAATAACACGTTTGGCTCCAAACTCATCCAACATTCCTTTGGATGCTTTGTAAGCACCGTTATACTCGGCAACCTCTTCACCCATTAAATAAATGCTTTCATCGCGACGCATTTCTTCACTCATCGCTTCACATATTGCTTCTCTAAACTGAATTGTTTTCATTAATTGAATTTTATGAGGTACAAAAATAAGAATAATACTCAATTATAATTACAAGATTTCACTAAAATTTCCTATGCATGCATAGGAAATTTAAAGTTTTTTATTTACTTTCGTAGACTATTATAAATAGAACAAAAAAATGAAACTATTAGTATGTATTAGTCATGTTCCCGACACGACTTCTAAAATTAATTTTACCGAAGGAGATACTAAATTTGACACCAACGGAGTGCAATATGTCATAAATCCAAATGATGAATTTGGACTGACCCGTGCCATGTGGTTTAAAGAAAAACAAAACGCAACAGTTGATGTTATCAGTGTTGGTGGCGCAGAAACGGAGCCAACACTCCGAAAAGCACTTGCCATTGGCGCAGATGCAGCAATTCGTGTAAACGCAGAAGCTGTAGATGGGCATACGGTAGCTACGTACTTAGCTGCAGCCGCAAAAGAAGGTGCTTATGACCTTATAATCGCTGGTCGAGAATCTATTGATTACAATGGAGGGATGGTTCCTGGAATGCTAGCAGCAATGATCGACGCTAATTTTGTAACCAATTGTATAAGCTTAGAAATTGATGGTACAAATGCCACAGCAGTTCGCGAAATTGATGGAGGAAAAGAAACGGTCTCAACCGTTTTACCACTCGTTATTGGTGGCCAAAAAGGATTGGTTGAGGAAAGTGACTTAAGAATTCCTAATATGAGAGGCATTATGATGGCGCGGAAAAAACCACTCACTGTGGTCGAACCGGCTAATGAAGCTTCAGAAACACATTCTGTTTCTTTCGAAAAACCAGCCCCTCGTGGTGCTGTTAAATTAGTAGAAGCCGATAATATTGATGAACTCATCAACCTTCTTCACAACGAAGCAAAAGTTATTTAATTAATTTTAAAAAAAGAAACATGTCCGTTTTAGTATATACAGAATCTGATCAAGGAAATTTCAAAAAAGCAGCCTTAGAAGCTGCATCATATGGCAAGGCCGTAGCAGAAGCTATGGGCACCAACCTAGTGGCACTTACTTTTAACGCAAACGATGCTTCTGAATTAGGAACTTATGGCGTAGAAAAAGTGTTAAACATAAATGCGGTGAGTGCGTTTAATGCCAAAATATATGCAGATGCCATCAAACAAGCTACAGAAAAAGAAGCTGCAACGGTTGTTATTTTAAGCGCAAGCGCCGACAGTCGTTATATTGCACCTCTTTTAGCCGTTGGACTAAAGGCTGGCTACGCATCCAATGTGGTGGCAGCACCTTCAAGTTTAAATCCTTTTGTTGTAAAGAGAACAGCGTTTACAAACAAAGCATTTTGCAATACTGAAATTTCAACAACAATAAAAATCGTAGGGGTTTCTAATAACTCTTTTGGATTGGTAGAGAACACAACCACTGCACAGATGGAAGACTTTTCGCCTAGTTTGGTAAGCTCATCTACAAGTGTAACCTCAGTTGATAAGGCAAGTGACAAAGTCAGCATTGCAGATGCAGAAGTAGTAGTGTCGGCAGGTCGTGGATTAAAAGGTCCAGAAAACTGGGGAATGATTGAAGAATTGGCAGACGTTCTTGGAGCTGCAACAGCTTGTTCAAAACCTGTATCTGATTTAGGCTGGAGACCACACAGCGAACATGTAGGGCAAACAGGAAAACCTGTTGCGACAAACTTATATATTGCCATTGGAATCTCTGGAGCCATTCAACATTTGGCAGGCATCAATTCATCCAAAATTAAAGTCGTCATTAATACCGACCCTGAGGCACCTTTTTTCAAAGCTGCTGATTATGGTATTGTAGGAGATGCTTTTGAAGTAGTTCCTAAATTGATTGAAAAATTAAAAGTTTTCAAAACTCAGAATTCATAAAGTTAAAAAAATACATTTCAATTTGAGCTAATGCCTGCAACTACTTTAATCCAAAAGTAATTTGTCATGGGTTTGGTACTTTACGAATTAAAACTGTTCTTTGTCTTATAACTTATGAGTTTAGTTCGTCTCAACATAAAAGGTATTTCATACAGTCAAACTCAAAGCGGTGCTTACGCTTTGATCTTGAGTGAAGTAGATGGGCAGCGGAAACTTCCAATTGTCATTGGAGCTTTCGAGGCACAGTCTATCGCAATCGCTTTAGAAAAAGACATTGAACCTCCAAGACCTCTAACGCACGATTTATTTAAAAATTTTTCTGATCGCTTTGACATCGTTGTAAAACAAGTCATCATTCACAAATTAGTAGATGGTGTTTTTTATGCGTCTCTTATTTGTGAACGCGACAAAGTTGAAGAAATTATCGATGCTCGAACTAGTGATGCAATTGCACTTGCATTGCGTTTTTCTGCACCCATATTTACCTATAAAAACATTTTAGAAAAAGCTGGAATCATATTAAAAACAGATTCCAGAAAAGAAGATGACGAAGATCAGCCTGAAGATGTATTGTTATTTGAAGATTTAGAGTTTGAAACTGAGGAAATAGAAGTTTCCGACGACGGATATCCCTCTAAATCTATTAAAGAATTACAAGAATTACTAACAAAGGCAGTTGCGAATGAAGACTATGAAACAGCTGCTAAGTTAAGAGACGAAATCTCTAAACGCTAACAACAAGCAGAATGAAAAAATTAATGCTAATTGTATTTGTATTATTTACAAATATTCAATCGATTGCTGCACAGGAATCAACCTCAGAAATCGTATCTAGTCAAGGGTTTACAGTCAATAGCCTTTTTAGAGGACTTCTAGGGATGTTTGTGTTGGTTTTGATATCATACCTCCTAAGTGCCAACAGAAAAGCGATTAATTGGAGAACCGTTGGGTTTGGTTTGGGAGCCCAAATCATTTTAGCGATTGGAGTTCTTAAAGTGTCTTTTGTTCAAACCTTTTTTGAATGGGTCGGTAGTTTGTTTATTGCCGTACTAGATTTTACAATGGAAGGGACAAAATTTCTTTTCGCAGCGTTTTCTACAGGGGAAATTGAAGCTCCTTTGGTAACGTTCGCTATTTCAATTTTACCAACTGTTATTTTCTTTTCCGCCTTAACATCTGTTTTGTTTTATTTAGGCATAATTCAACGGGTTGTAAAAGGATTGGCTTGGCTACTTAGTAAACTCCTTCAAGTTTCTGGAGCAGAGAGCTTGAGTGTTGCGGGAAACATATTTTTAGGTCAAACAGAATCGCCCTTAATGATTAAGGCTTATTTAGAAAAAATGAATAAGTCAGAAATTTTATTAGTCATGATTGGTGGCATGGCAACCGTTGCTGGGGGTGTTTTGGCTGCTTATATTGGATTCCTTGGTGGCGAAGACGAAGTGTTGCGTTTATTTTATGCTAAACATTTATTAACAGCTTCGGTAATGGCAGCACCTGGCGCAATTGTCATCTCAAAAATGCTCTATCCACAAGTGGAAGTAATTGATAATGAAATTCATATTTCACAAGAAAAAATTGGCTCAAACATCTTAGAGTCCATTGCAAATGGTACTACTGAAGGTCTAAAACTCGCGTTAAATATTGGCGCCATGCTTTTGGTGTTTTTAGCATTTATTGCCATGATTAATGGTATGCTGGGATGGGTTGGAGATCTCACAAACCTCAACGAATGGGTCGCATCAAACACGTCTTATAAAGCATTCTCATTGGAGTTTGTTTTAGGGTATGCCTTTGCTCCCCTCATGTGGTTGATTGGAATCGCAAAAGAAGATGTAGCTCTAATGGGACAACTTTTAGGAATAAAACTAGCAGCGAGTGAGTTTGTTGGATATATACAGTTAGCAGACTTAAAAAACCCCTTAAACTTATTGCACTTAAAATATGAGAAATCGATCATCATGGCAACGTATATGTTATGTGGATTTGCCAATTTTGCTTCTATAGGAATTCAAATTGGAGGGATCGGATCGTTAGCACCTGGACAAAGAAAAACACTTTCTGAGTTTGGAATTAAGGCTCTTATTGGAGGAACTATTGCTTCACTTTTATCTGCAACAATTGCCGGCGCAATTATCGGCTAAATAGTTAATAACTTTTAAAATTATTATAAGCTTCAATTTCTTTAGGATTGAAGCTTTTTTTATTTTTATCTTCATAAAATAACACTGAAAATGAAACAATACTTAGACCTTGTATCCCATGTGCTAAACACTGGAAATGAAAAAGGAGACCGTACTGGAACAGGCACTAAAAGTGTGTTTGGACATCAAATGCGTTTCGATCTTAGTGAAGGATTTCCAATGGTGACTACCAAAAAACTACACCTTAAATCCATTATTTATGAATTGCTTTGGTTTTTAAAAGGCGACACAAACACCGATTATCTCACAGAAAATGGTGTGAAAATATGGAATGCTTGGGCGGATGAAAATGGTGACCTTGGCCCTGTTTATGGACACCAATGGCGCAACTGGAATAGTGATGAAATTGATCAAATAACAGAAGTTATTGAAACCTTAAAAACAAACCCCAACAGCCGACGTATGTTGGTTTCGGCTTGGAATCCATCAGTACTTCCAGATACCTCAAAGTCGTTTAGTGAAAATGTAGCAAACAACAAAGCAGCACTTCCTCCCTGTCATGCATTTTTTCAGTTTTATGTAAGTGATGGAAAATTGTCTTGTCAACTATACCAGCGAAGTGCCGATATTTTTCTAGGAGTCCCATTCAATATCGCTTCTTATGCACTATTAACTATGATGATGGCACAAGTTTGTGGTTATGAAGCAGGAGAATTCATTCATACTTTTGGAGATGCACATATTTATAGTAATCACATTGAACAGGTCGAAACACAACTCAGTAGAGAACTACGTCCGCTTCCAAAAATGACTCTAAACCCAGAGATCACAGATATTTTTGACTTTACATTTGAAGACTTCACTTTAGAAGGTTATGATCCTCATCCACATATCAAAGGGGCAGTTGCCGTTTAATTTAACGGAAACCCTTACTTTTGTGCTCTAATTTATTCAATTGAAAACAACAAACGAACCTTCAAATCTCACGCTTATTGTCGCCGTCTCTGAAAATGATGTGATTGGTAAAGACAATGATTTAATCTGGGATTTAAAAAATGATCTAAAACGATTTAAGGCACTCACTTCTGGGCATTGCATTATCATGGGACGAAAAACCTTTGAAAGTTTTCCAAAACCTTTGCCTAACAGAACACATATTGTAATTACAAGACAGCAAGATTACAAAGCTCCTGATGGGGTTATTGTCGTAAATTCTTTGGAAGCCGCTATAGAAAAGGCGAAACAAGATGCTAATCCATTCATTATTGGAGGTGGTGAAATTTACAAACAAGGATTAAACCTTGTAGATACAATCGAATTTACCAGAGTACACCACAGCTTTGAAGGCGATACTTTTTTCCCTGTTATAAGCGAAACAATTTGGAAAGAAATCGATCGCATATTTCATAAAAAAGACGATTTACATAAATTTGACTTTTCATACATCACCTACAAAAGACGTTAAAAACAATAAATAAAAACTTATGAAGGCATATATATTTCCAGGACAAGGAGCTCAATTTACAGGGATGGGATTACCTCTCTATGAAAATTCAGCTGCAGCGAAATTACTTTTTGAGCAAGCCAATGACATTTTAGGGTTTGATATTACATCCATTATGTTTGAAGGGAGTGTAGACGATCTAAAAGAAACTAAAGTAACACAACCTGCAATATTTTTGCACTCTGTAATTTTAGCAAAAAGCTTAGGGAACGGATTTCAGCCAGATATGGTTGCAGGACATTCACTGGGAGAGTTTTCTGCTTTAGTTGCTAACGGTACGCTTCGTTTTGAAGATGGCTTGAAACTTGTTTCTCAACGTGCACAGGCGATGCAAAAGGCTTGTGATTTAACAAAAGGAACAATGGCAGCCGTACTAGGATTAGAAAATGAAATTGTAGAAGATACTTGTAAATCAATTGATGGGGTTGTAGTCGCTGCGAACTATAACTGTCCAGGACAATTAGTAATTTCTGGAGCAGTTGATGCGATTCATTTGGCCTGTGATGCACTCAAAGAAAAAGGCGCACGACGCGCACTTGTACTCCCAGTTGGAGGGGCTTTTCATTCTCCTTTAATGGCGCCCGCAAAAGAACAATTGGCAGCCGCTATAGAAAATACAACATTCCATACACCGGGTTGTCCTATTTATCAAAATGTAACTGCAATGCCGGTTCTAAATGAAACAGAGATTAAAGCGAATTTAATTTCACAACTAACAGCACCGGTCAAATGGACCCAATCTGTTCAGCAAATGATTCAAGATGGTGCAAATGAATTTATTGAAGTCGGCCCGGGCAATGTACTTCAAGGCCTAGTGAAAAAAATAGATAGAGGAATGAACACAAAAGCTGCAACTTTTGAAAACTAAACAGCATGAATACTAAAAGAATTTTAATACTAATTCTCGTCATATTTAATATTGGCTTGGATCAAGTTTCAAAAGAATATGTACGTAAAAATGTGGTTCCAGGTTCGAGAACAGAACTTTTTGGAACACAATTACAACTGATGAATGTAGAAAATTCAGGGGCATTTTTAAGCATGGGCAGCGACTCAAATCCAACCGTAAAGCTGATTTTTTTACTGATCCTTCCTGTAATTGTTTTAGGAGCTGTACTGTATTATGTCTTCACCAATAAAGCGCTTGACACCATGTCAATCATTGGACTTTGTTGCATTGCTGGAGGTGGAATAGCCAATCTTTACGATCGATTTTTATATGGGTCGGTAACAGATTTCTTGTACATAGATTTAGGTGGTGTATTCAAAACAGGCATTTTTAACAGTGCAGATTTATCTGTAACCACAGGAATGATTTTGTTGTTGATGTCGTCCTTTTTAAGTCGTCCTTCAAAAAATACAGAAGCCTAGTTTAGATTTTTAAAAACAACGCCTTCTTTCATTACAAAAATGACGTTTTCTAGAGTAGAAATTTCTTCAACAGGATTGTCTTTGGTAGCAACAATGTCTGCTATATAGCCTGCTTTTAGTTGCCCTAATTCATCAGCTAAGCCAAGAACTTTCGCATTTGTAATCGTTGCCGATTGAAGTGCTTCTATAGGGGACATTCCAACTTCCACCATATACCCAAATTCTTTCGCATTCAAGCCATGAAGAAATACACCTGCATCTGTACCGAATGCAATTTTAACGCCACTCTTATAGGCTTTCGCAAAAGTATTTTGGATTTTAGGTCCAATTTCGAGTGCTTTTGGAACGATGATTTCTGGATAAAATCCTTTAATTTTCGCGTTTTCAGCAACCGCTTTACCAGCCGTAATAGTGGGCACTAAATAGGTGCCGTATTGGATCATTAAATCCATGGTTTGCTCGCTCATCTTTGTGCCATGTTCAATGGTGGTGACCCCGCCAATCACCGCGCGTTGCATGCCTTCATCTCCGTGCGCATGCGCGGCTATAATCATTCCATAATCTTTCGCCGTCGCACATATTGCTTGTATTTCTTCAAGAGTAAATTGTGGATTTTGACCGTTTTTAGCAACACTCAACACCCCACCTGTCGCCGTAATTTTGATGTTATCAGCCCCATTTTTGTAACGTTGTCGCACCGCTTTTTTGGCTTCGTCCGCACTGTTGATAACTCCTTGTTCTGGGCCTGGATCTCCCATTAAAAGTTTTTTCATTCCGTTCGTAGGATCGGCATGTCCTCCTGTAGTTGCGATCGCTTTTCCTGCTGTAAAAATTCGAGGCCCCACAATGTGACCTTGATTAATCGCGTTTCGCAGCGCAATATTGACGCCTGACCCTCCCAAATCTCTTACCGTTGTAAATCCAGCCATAAGCGTAATACGTGCAAAATTTACGGATTTAAAAGCAATATCGGCTTCATTAGCTGTGAATTGATCCATGTATTTTTTTGGATTGTATTCACTTTCCATGTGCACATGTAAGTCAATCAACCCAGGCATAACCGTACTTGATTTTAAGTCAATACTTGAGTCCTCAGGATTAGTACTGTCCACATATCCATTTAAAATGGATTTAATTTTTGTTCCTGAAACTACAATCGTTTTTTGAGTTAAAATTTTTCCATTTTCAGTGTCTACAAGTTTTCCACAATGCAAATACAAATCTTGGGCAGACATGCTCAATGAGAACACAGTCAATAAAATCAAAAAACAATTTTTCATAATTTGTTTATTTAGATAAAAAACCAATGATAGTTGAGGTGATGAAATCTATTTGATCGTCGTCCAATTCGGTATGCATTGGTAATGAAATAACGGCATCGATCAACGTATTTGTGACTTTAAAATCCGAATCATTATAACGGTCATCTGTATAAGCTTTTTGCTTGTGTAATGGAATTGGATAGTAAACCCCACAAGGAATATCTTTAGATTGCAAATGCGCTACAAGTGCATCTCGATCTGCATTTTGTATTTTTAAAGTATATTGATGGAATACATGGCAATCGCAGTTCTCACAAATTGTTTCACATCCGTTGCCCGCTTTTGGTGTAATGATATTATCATGGTTTTTGAACGCGGCATTGTATTTTCGAGCGGCAGATTGACGTGCTATATTATAAGCATCTAGCTTTGGAAGTTTCGCATCTAAAACGGCTGCTTGAATAGAATCTAATCGGGAGTTAACTCCTACTACATCGTGGTGGTAACGTTTGTACATACCATGGTTTACAATGCCTCGTATGGTGTGTGCCAAGTCATCATCATTAGTAAAAATTGCACCGCCATCTCCATAACATCCTAAATTTTTAGAAGGGAAAAAAGAGGTAGATGCCACGTGACCAATCGTTCCTGCTTTGGCTTTTGAACCATTTTCCGACGTGTAAGTTGCTCCAATTGCTTGAGCATTATCTTCAATTACAAATAAATTATGGGCTTCTGCCAGCTCCATTATAGCATCCATATTGGCACATTGACCAAATAAATGTACGGGTACAATTGCTTTTGTTTTTGGAGTGATTGCTTTTTTGACTGCTTCAACATCAATGTTAAATTTGTCGGGGTCCACATCGACCAAAACAGGCGTAAGCCCTAATAGCGCTATGACCTCAACAGTGGCGGCAAAAGTGAAATCGGCGGTAATAACTTCATCTCCTGGTTTTAGACCTAGTCCCATCATCGCGATTTGTAAAGCATCTGTTCCGTTAGCACATGGAATAACATGTTTAATTCCTAGATAGGCTTCCAAATTTACTTGAAATTCCTTGACTTTAGGGCCGTTGATAAAAGAAGCATTATCGATAACTTCTTGAATGGAAGTATTTACAACCTCTTTTATAGATGCATACTGACCTTTTAGGTCAACCATTTGAATTTTGTTCATATGTTTAAGTTACGTTACGAAGCAATACATTTTGCATAAACAAAAATACAAAATTCGCATTGCTTAGTCATAAAATTAATATAAAGAATGTATTTTAGCTCCAAATAATAGCTATTGAGACTTTTTTATAACATCTTCGTTGGGTTCGCTGCAATTGCTGTTCGTCTTTTTGGAGGCCTTCACAAAAAAACACAAAAGGGTCAAGAGGGTCGAAACGAAAGTCTTAAGATTTTAGCACACGAGCTAAAAGAAACAGATAAAGTAATCTGGATGCATTGTTCTTCTTTGGGAGAGTATGAACAGGGCTTACCCTGCTTTGAGCTCCTTAAAACACACTATAAAGACTATAAATTTGTGATGACTTTTTTCTCTCCCTCTGGATATGAAATCAGAAAAGACAATCCAATTGCAGATGTTGTGGTGTACCTTCCTTTGGATCAGAAGTCAGTTGTAAAAAAGTTTTTAGACCTTACCCATCCTGAATTGGTGGTGTTTGTAAAATATGATCTTTGGCCTAATTATTTATTAGAAATAAAACGTCGAAACATTAGTTCTATATTAATTTCGGCACTGTTTAGACCGTCACAAGCGTACTTTAAATTTTATGGCGGTTGGCTTAAAAAATTACTCTTTTCTTTTGACCATATATTTACCCAAGATACAGATTCGAAAGTGTTATTAAACTCTATTGGGTATGATGCCGTTACCGTATCTGGAGATACACGATTTGACCGTGTTGGCAATCAAATAAATACGGACAATACATTGGATTTTATTGCGGAATTCAAAAATAACCAGACCTGTATTGTGGCGGGAAGTACGTGGCCAGAAGACGAAGTGCTGCTGGTTGACTATATCAATAATTGCAAAGACGATGTGAAATTTATCATTGCTCCCCATAATATGGATTTGAATCAGATTAAGTCGATGGCAAAACGGATTAAAAAACCGACGGTGCTTTACTCTAATTTTAAGGATGAAACACTGAAAGACAAAGTCGTTTTTGTGGTGGACACCATTGGGCTGTTAACCAAAATCTATAACTATGCAGACGTTGCTTATGTGGGTGGCGGTATGGGTACTACGGGGCTTCATAACACACTAGAGGCCGCCACTTTTGGTATTCCTATTGTGATTGGCAAAAACCATAAAAATTTCCCTGAAGCAAAAGCCATGCAGACTCTCGGCGGTTTGATTAGTATCAGCAACTATGACGCGCTGCATTCGGCCTTAGACGGTTTTATTAATGATTTGGGAAAAAGAACGGAATCTGGTCAAATAAACAAACAATATATAGAAGACAACAAAGGGGCTTCTGAAATTGTTATGACTGAACTACAGCATATTTTTAAGAAGTGATCTGTCCTCACCTCATTATTTACGGCTATATTATAAGCTGATTTTGGTTACAAGTTTTGTAGTGGAATCGCCACCAACAAAAATTGAAAAGTCGCCTGACTCAAGTACAAAATCGCCTTCGTTGTTATAAAATCCGAGTTCTTTTTCAGTGAGCGTAAAAGAGATTTCTTTACTTTCATTTGGCTCGAGGCTGACTAATTCAAATCCTTTGAGCTCTCTAACTGGGCGGGTAACAGTTGCATAGTGGTCTTTGATATAAAGTTGCACTACTTCTTTTCCTGTGAATTTGCCGGAATTTTTAAGTGTAACGGATACGTTTACTTCAGTATCAGAAACGACTCGAGCTTGTAAGTTACTATACTCAAATGTGGTATAACTTAGACCATACCCAAAAGGATATAAAGGAGTATTTTCCACATCTTGATAATGAGACCAGAACACTCTTCCAGGAGCTGGCAAGCTAGGACGGCCTGTGTTCTTGTAATTATAATAGATAGGGATTTGCCCCACGGCTCTTGGGAAACTCATGGGTAATTTTCCACTTGGATTGTAATCGCCATAAAGGACTTGTGCAATGGCATTTCCACTTTGAGTTCCTAGCTGCCATGCTTCCACAATAGCAGGAAGGTGTTCTTGATGCCAGTTTAAAACTAAAGGTCTTCCGTTATTTAAAACTAAAACAATGTTTTTATTAACCTTGTAAATGGCTTCCAATAATTCTTGTTGTACTCCAGGAAGTCCGAGTTCTGTTCGGCTTCTACCTTCGCCACTTTGGTAGCCAATTTCTCCTAAAACCATCACAACAACATCGGCGGTTTTAGCGACAGCTTCGGCTTGTGGGAATTCGCTTTTATCAGTTGTGTTTATGTTTACTTCCGAAACGAATTTGATTTCACCCAAGCTTACATCGGCGCCTTTGGCATAGGTTAATTGGTTTCCTATATAGGCTTGCATTCCTTCTAAAACAGAGACTGCCGTATTGTCTTTAGCGGCAATTCTCCAACTTCCTAGAGGGCTTGTTTTATCGGACGCTAAAGCTCCAATTAATGCAATTTTTTGTCCTTGTTTTTTAAGTGGCAAGAGTTGATTTTCATTCTTTAAAAGTACGATTGATTTTTTAGCCATATCTAAAGAGGCGTCGTGAAATGCTTGTTGCCCAATGACTTCTTTTTCGCGTTGTGTGTCGCAATATTTGTAGGGGTCATCAAAAAGACCTAATTCAAATTTTACACGTAGGATGCGTTTAGCGGCATCGTCAATATAAGCTTCTTTGACTTTGCCTTCTCGGACTAGACCTGCCAATTCATTGACATATAAATATGATTCCATGTCCATATCGGAACCCGCATTGGCTGCAATTTGAGCAGCGTGCTTGTTGTCTTTTGCATATCCGTGAGATACCATCTCTTCAATAGAACCCCAATCGGAAACAATAAATCCATCAAACTCCCATTTGTCTTTGAGAATATCGCGTTGTAAATAGGTGTTTCCAGTCGCGGGAATCCCATTGAGTTCGTTAAAGGAATTCATAAAGGTTCTGACTCCTGCATCCAAGGTGGCCTGAAAGGGTGGGAAAATAATGTTGTTTAATGTAGATGTTCCTAAATCGGCAGTATTATATTCTCGTCCTGATTCTGCAAAACCATAGGCAGCAAAATGCTTGGCACAGGCTGCAAGTGTGGTGGGTTTGGATAAGTCGGAGCCTTGGAATCCTTGGACTCTTGCAAACGCTATCTTAGAGCCTAAATAAGGGTCTTCACCTGCACCTTCCATAACACGTCCCCAACGTGCATCGCGTGAAATATCTACCATGGGAGCAAACGTCCAGTTAATCCCTGCCGCGGCGGCTTCTTCTGCTGCGACTGCTGCTGATTTTTTGATGGCTTCTAAATCCCAACTTGAAGATTCTGCTAAAGGGATTGGGCTTAACGTTTCATAGCCATGAATGACATCAAATCCTATAATTAAAGGGATTCCTAATCGACTTTCTTCGACTGCAATTTTTTGAATTTTACGCACATTTTCAACACCTCTAAGGTTGAGCATAGATCCTACATAGCCTTTACGCAGGTGTTCATATTTTTTTGCAGCATCACCACTACTAGGCGCAGGTCCTGTAAGATCCCAAAATCCATTGTACTGGTTCATCTGGCCAATCTTCTCTTCTAGAGTCATTTGTTTTAATAACGCCTCCACTTTTTGCTCTATATAAACAACAGAGCTTATTGATGACGCATTGGGTTCAGGGGTATCAGATCTAAGGTTTTGGCTAAAAGTTAATCCAGAAAAGCAAGCTGCTATAAAGACTATTAAATTCTTTTTATTCATTTTATCTATTTTACTGATACACTCTTATGTAATCTACTTCCATTGAATCGGATGTAAAGTTAGGGCTAATAGCGCCGCCATTCGTACCCCCCATTGCTAGGTTAAATATTAAAAAGAAGTTCGCGTCAAAAGGCATTGTGCTGGTTGTAGACATTTCATAAAACAATACATCATCTAGATACGCATTAATACTCCCTTGCCTCCAATCTATAGAGTATGTATGAAATTCTGTGGGCGTACTTAAATTGATTGGGAGGCCATAACTTGCGGTTGATCCGTTATAGTCCCAATGAGTGGTAGATTGAACATAGGTTTTGTCTGCGAATTGTTCCATGATGTCAATCTCGCCACATCTAGGCCATCCGACCGAGCTGAAATTATCTCCTAACATCCACAACGCAGGCCAAGTCCCTGCAACAGAAGGAAGTTTAGCACGAATGTCAATACGAGCATATTTAAAATCGATTTTATTTTGAGTTGTAATACGAGCAGAGGTATAAGTTCCATTCGATTCTTTCACTGCCGTTATTTTCAAAATGCCATTTTCTTTTATAATATTAGCACTACTATTGGTGTAAACTTGTACTTCTTGATTGCCCCAGCCGCCACCGCCAATTTCGTAATTCCAAAATTCGTTGTTAATATATCCATCACCATCAAATTCGTCAGACCAGACTAATACGTCGTTATTTCCAGACCCTTCAATTACAATAGGGTTGGAAGGTGTGTTATTTCGATTTTCATCACTAGAAGAACAGCCTGCAGTAGACAACCCTATTAAAATTGTAAAAAAAAGAGTGAAGATATTTGATTTTTTCATGGTTACGAATTTAAGAAAATTAAAGATGAAATTTCGTTTCTTTATTTTGATTAATTTGAATTTAATTAATTTGATACTTTAAATTTAGGATACTCTGTAAGTTCACCGGCTTCTTGTATGGATTTCACATGTAGTTTTGTAATACTAATTGAAATAATACCAAACACTAAGTTACCTATGTCCCAGCCTATAAAATAGGTTCAGAGAGTTGGAATATGGTCATTCTTTTAAAAATTGACGTCAATTTCAATAAACTGTTTGGAGTACCTTTATAAAATTAAACATCCCCCATAAAAGTTATAAGGGGGATGTTAATTTATTGAAATAAAAGGTTTTTAAACGCCTATTGTCTTGCTAATTTGAAAGACCAGTGTCCACCACCTGCAACTTCGATATCTAATTCTAAAGAATTTCCATCATCAGAAAGTGCCGCGATGTACGTAACTGAATCTGGTGCGTCTCCAGGACTTGCTAATTCACTACCATTGATAGCTTTAGCCAACCCTAAGTAAGCGCCAGCTCCATTAAGTGTAATTGACCCTGCTGCTTCATCGTAAGTATAGGTCGCTGATGCTGATCCATCATGTGGAGCAACGGGTGTACCACATTCTTCTGATGTTGCACCTTGCCATCCTTCTATCCAAGTATCTGCTCCAAGAATATTTTGGAAAGAACCGTCTGAACCAAATACATATTCGTCATCAAATAAACAGGCTCTAGTTGCTACATCATCTGATGTGTTTGACCACCAAGAAACGTTGTCTAATGCTGGACCAACTCCAAGTGCTCCAGATTCTGGTGCTAATTTCCAAGTACCTTCAACACCTTCTGGGATCACATCTTTTACAAGTTTGAAAGACCAGTGTCCTCCACCTGCAACTTCGATATCTAATTCTAAGGTATTTCCATCATCTGAAAGTGCCGCGATGTACGTAACTGAATCAGGAGCGTCTCCAGGACTTGCTAATTCACTACCATTGATTGCTTTAGCCAACCCTAAATAAGCGCCTACTCCATTAAGTGTAATGGTTCCGGCTGCTGCATCGTAAGTATAAGTAGCTGATGCTGTTCCATCATGTGGAGCAACGGGTGCGCCACATTCTTCTGATGCTGCACCTTGCCATCCTTCAATCCAAGTATCTGCTCCAACAACATTTTGGAAAGAACCGTCTGCATTAAATACATAAGTGTCATCAAATAAACATGCTCTAGTTGCTACATCATCTGTTGTGTTTGACCACCAAGAAACGTTGTCTAATGCTGGACCAACTCCAAGTGCTCCAGATTCTGGTGCTAATCTCCATGTACCGTCAAGTGCTGATGGTACTGGGGGTGCATCTTTTACAAGTTTGAAAGACCAGTGTCCTCCACCTGCAACTTCAATATCTAATTCTAAAGTAAGTCCATCATCTGAAAGTGCCGCGATGTACGTAACTGAATCTGGTGCATCTGCAGGACTTGCTAATTCACTACCATTAACAGCTTTAGCCAACCCTAAGAAAGCGCCTGCTCCATTGATAGTAACGGTAGCTCCTGAATATACGTAGGTCGCTGTAGCTGTTCCATCATGTGGAGCAACAGGTGTACCACATTCTTCTGATGCTGCACCTTGCCATCCTTCAATCCAAGTATCTGTTCCAAGAACGTTCTGGAAAGAACCGTCTGCATTAAATATGTACTCGTCATCAAATAAACAGGCTCTAGTTGCAAGGTCATCTGAAGTATTTGACCACCAAGATATATTGTCCAATTCTGGACCAACTCCAATTGCTCCTGCTTCAGGAGCTAATCTCCATGTACCTGTTAGAGCATCTCCTGTTGGTGGTGCTTCTACGATAGTTACTGTGTGTTCTTTACTGATAGAAACATCATTTTGACCAGGAAAAGAAGCCGTTACTGTGATCATGTAAGTAGCTGTCTCGTTTGGATACATATAAACTACCATTGGACCGCTTGTTTGAAATACATCTGTATCGTCATCGGCAGTTGCTCCAAAGTCAACAGTGTAAACTGTTCTGTTGTCTCCAGGAACTGTTGAGGCTAATACGCCTGTTTCATTTCCATCAGCATTTAGTGTTGCAATTACAAAATCTAAACCACCAATGGTGTTTGTCATTTCGTCATCTTCATGACAAGATATCGTAGTGCTTAATAAAAGCACTAGTATCAGATACATTCCGTTTTTTAATAATTTCATTTTTTTAATTTTTTGAGTTAATAATTTTTAATATCCTTGGTTTTGTCCCCATCTGCCTACTGCGTTCGCTAATTCTAGCTCTACCAAAGGAATTGGGAATACTTCGTTTTTGTTGGCTGTAAATCCTGGAATTGCAGCCGCTGCTTTGTTGGTTCTCACAAGGTCAAAGAAACGGTGTCCTTCTCCTGCTAATTCTTTACGTCTTTCTAAATAAATAGCGTCCAATAGATCGCCTTCTGCTGCAGAAAAATCATGACTGCTATCTCCATAAGCTCTTGCTCTTACTTCGTTTAAATAGTTTTCAGCATTGGCTCCACCACTTTGAACATCTGCTTCTGCAGCCATTAATAATACATCTGCATAACGAATAGAACGGTAGTTGTTTGCAAAGTTTAAAGGATCTGATCCTGCTCTATCATCTGCTTTGCGAGGAATGTATTTTCTATTGAATAATCCTGTGTCATCTCTTCCTTGAGAATAGGAGTCTTGTTGATCTCTTAAATCATAAAAAGTAACATCTCTTCTAGAATCGGTAGCATCAAATAAGTCATATAATTCTTGTGATGGTAAGCAAAAGCCCCATCCTGTTACAAACTCTGAGTTGTCATAAGGAGATCTTGGTCCACAAAATTTAGGGAAATAACTTCCTTCGCTACAGATAATACAATTCCATCCTGCTGGCTCTACTCCTGTGTATTGGATTTCAAAAACAGATTCTGAACCGTTTTCAGCACTCGTTTCAAATAAGTTTTGGTAATCTTCTCCTGTTTTTAGGCTGTATTGTGTGCTTCCAATTACATCTGAAAATGTTGACGCTGCATCAGCAAATTTAGAGGCATCAAAAGTTCCATGGTATAAATATACTTTACCTAACAAAGCTTGTGCAGCTCCTTTGGATGCTTTGTATATTTCACTTTGTACTGCTGGCAAATTAGGAATAGCTTCTTTTAAGTCTTCTTCAATTAGGCTGTACGCTGCCGAAATACTTTCGGTTCTGTTGATGTCGTATTGCTCTCCAATAATAGTTCGTTGATCTGCAATTCTAGAGACACCATCACGAGTTTCTACCTTTAAAGGAATATTTCCAAAATGCTTGGTTAATTCGAATGTATAGTAAGCTCTTAAAAAATAAGCTTGCGCTATAATTTGCTCTTTACCATTAAAATCTGTTTTGTCTTTAAATTCTAATAAGTAGTTGGTTCTGTTTAAACCTGCATACATTAAGTTCCAAATGTCTCTTAACTGGTTGTTATCAGAGGGTGTATGAATCATTTGATTCACGTTTTGGATGGTTGGTTGATCGTAATTAAAAGAATCACCACCTGCAGCGTAATCATCTGAAGCGACTACCCCAACTAATACATTCCAAAAAGAGGATTGCAACATATCGTAAGCACCAATTAAGGCACTTTCATATTCTTGTTCATTGTTAAAGTAGCTATCTGCATCTGGGCCGATAGGTTCTACCTCAATATAATCATCACATGATGCTAAAAGCACGAGTGAGAATACCATTACTGTTTTGAATATTTTTTTCATAATATAATTATTAAAAGTTTAAATTAACACCTAATAGATATGAGCTTGCCACTGGGTAAAAGCCTTTATCTATACCAGAACCAATTGGGGCTCCGTTACTTGCTGATGGATCATATCCTAAATAATCTGTGAGGGTATATAAGTTATTTCCTGAAACATAAATTCTAAATTTATCTAAACCTAGGCTCGATAGAACTTTAGGATTAAAAGAATACCCTATTTGAACGTTTTGTAAACGTAAGAACGATGCATCTTCTACATAAAAATCTGAGAATACATCTGTGTTTACAGACGCTCCTGCCACAGCTCTAGGGACTGTATTACTTGTTCCTGTACCTTGCCATCTGTTTAGCATATAAGTTCCTCTGTTGGCATACAAATCTTTACGTTCGTAATCTCTTACCATATCGTTTCCGATAGAAGCGAATGCATTGGCACTAAAGTCTAGGTTTTTGTAAGTAAATCCTATGTTAAAGCCCATGGTAATGTCCGCTAGAGGATCTCCAAGATTTGTTCTGTCATCTGGATCAATATATCCGTTTCCGTTTGTGTCAACGAATTTTAAATCTCCTGGCGCTACAGTCGCATGATAAACTCCTTCTGGTGCGCTTGCGTTTAGAACATCAATTTCTGATTGCGTTTGGTAAATACCATTTGTTTGGTATCCATAAAAATAACCCATTGGCATGCCTGCTTGCATACGAGATGTTGTTTGGCTAATACCAACTCCAAAATCACCACCATTCACAATTCCATTTCCTCCAACGTCGACAGACAATACTTCATTTTGAAGGGTTGTGAAATTAAACCCAACATTAAATTTAAAGTCTTCGGTAAAGTTGTCATTGTAGTTGATACTAAACTCGACCCCTTTATTTTCAACAGAACCTGCGTTTACAATTGGCAAAGCAGAGCCTGGTGCGGCTGCACCTAATAATCCAGAACCATCTGGAGCAATTAGTAATTTCTCAGTTAATTTGGAATAAATATCGGCAGAAATAGATACTTTATTATTAAATAAAGAGGTGTCTAAACCAAAGTTTTTAGATACTTGCTCTTCCCATTGAATGTTTGGGTTTCCAATTAGACCAATGGCAACACCATTAAGTAAGTCTGGAATTCCTGTTGCATTTCCTGGGTCGTATGTAGCTTCTCCTGTTAAAAGAGATGTAAATCCAAATAATCTAATTTTATCATTTCCAATAACTCCATAACTGGCTCTTACTTTAAGGCTATTTAGCCAAGAGCTATCTTTTAAGAAATCTTCTTCAGAAATGTTCCATCCAATTGATCCTGAAGGAAAGTAACCATATTTATTATTTGGTCCAAAAGCAGAAGAACCATCTCTTCTCATTACTGCTGAAAGCAAATATTTCCCTTTATAGTTATACTGTATTCTTGTGAATATTGATGAAAGACGTTTCTCAAAAACATTGTTTCCAACGGCTATTTGATTCGGTTGGAATCGTGGGTTTATAACTTCCATATCCCAAACACTTTGATCTGGATTGTTAGTCGCTATTGAGGTTGCCCCTTGATACCCATAAAATGTACCTTCTTCATGAGATAAAGAGGTTCCTAATAAAACAGTTAAATTATGTTTGTCATTAAACGTATTTTCATAAGTAATATAATTATCCCAAATGTAATCATCATAATCTGCACCATGATCTATAACTTCATTTCCTATTAAATTTGCACCTCTACTTGGGCCATAATTGACTTCTGGTCTGAAAACATCGTCTCTTACATTGGCATGATTCATTTGAAGTTTAGAACTCACTGTGAAGTTCTCTAAGAAAGTATAATCGATACCAAAAGTTCCACTAATTTTAGACACACGACTCGTGTTGTAGTTGTTATCTATTTGAGCTAGAGGGTTAATAATTTCAATTTGTCTGATGTCTTCAACTAAAGAATAGTTTCCGTTTTCGTCTCTAGTTGCTAGGTTTGGATTGATATTGACTGCATTGTACAATACGGCTCCAATACCGCCTTCAGCTAAGTTGTTTTTTTCTGAAACTGTATGGAGAGCAGTCGCCGTAAGTTTCAAATTATCTAAAATATTGTATTGATAATTTAATCTGGCAGTAAGTCTGTTAAAATTAGATTTTCCTAACCCTACAATACCGTCTTGATCTAAATAAGATACACCAAAAGAGTATGCTGATTTTTCTGTTCCGCCACTAGCACTCAAATTTACATTTGATATGATTGCCGTTTCAAAAACCTCATCTTGCCAGTCAGTACCTGTTTGTGGGTACACAAAAAATTCAGTGTCATCTGCAGCATCGTTTACATAGATAGCAAAATCTGTTGGATTTAATAAGTCTAATTTTTTACTCGTCTTTTGAATTCCCGTGTATGAATCAAATTGAAATTTTAATTCCGAATTTTTTCTACCCGATTTTGTAGTAATTAAGATCACACCATTGGCGGCTTGAACACCATAAATACCAGCGGTTGCATCTTTTAATACGTTGATAGATTTAATATCGCTAGGGTTGATTGCAGATAAGTCTCCTACTCTGTTACCATCCACTAAAATTAAAGGTCGGCTGTCTCCATTTGTAGAAACTCCTCGAATTCTAATATTAGATCCTGCACCAGGCGAACCTGAGTTAGAGGTCACATTTACACCAGCCACTTGGCCTTGTAAAGCTTGTTCTACTCTTACTGGGTTTAGCTTCTCAATTGCTTTAGAGCCTAAAACTGTAACAGCTCCTGTGACTTCTTTTTTCTTTTGAGTTCCGTATCCAATCACAACAATCTCATCAAGAGATTCATTGTCTTCATCTAAAGAAACATTCATATTAGCCGATGCTGGTAATTCTTTCGTCTGAAACCCTATATAGGTAAAGACCAAAGTTGCATTCGGTTGTACGTTTGTGATGGTAAAATTTCCATCGAAATCGGACACAGCACCTGTGCTTGTGTCTTTAACTATGACGTTTACTCCTATAAGAGGGAGGCCATCAACGCTAGATTTCACTGTACCGCTTACTGTTGTATTTTGAGCAGTTGCTGTAAAAGCAAATGACAAAATCATCAGTGCGGAATAAAATATTTTTCTCATAAATATTGGTTTGGATTAGTTTGTCATAAAACTACCACAACTAATTGCTAATTCTTTAAAAATTACCGCTACAAAAAATATACAACTCAAAAAAAGTAAACGATGTTTGATGAAATCTTACTTTTTAAGGTTAAAGATGGTGATTTGAAAGTAATATAATATTAGAGGTGCTGGGGGAAAAAACACAAATGTAGGGTGTATGTATGGGTAAAAAAGGGCGTTGTAGGGTTGTTATATTTCTAAAATATAATTTGTTAAGCTAGATTCATGGGGTAAATCCATTTTCTTGCGCAGTCTATAACGTTTCACCTCTACGCTACGTGGGGAGATATTTAATAGTGGTGCTATTTCTTTTGAGGACAAATTCAGGCGCAAGTATGCACACAAACGAAGGTCATTTGGCGTTAGTACTGGGTGCTTTTCTTTGATAAGTTTAAGAAAGTCCTTGTCCGCATTATTAAAAGCTTCTTCGAACAGTTTCCAATCGTCTGTATTGTTTAGGTTCTTATCAATGATCCTTATCACTTTTTTAATGTCCTGCTGATTGTCTTTCTCTTTCAATTCACTTTTGATACTGTTCAAAAACTCGTTCTTTTTAATTAAACTCATTGTAGAAACCGCCAACTCTCTATTTTTGCTTTCGATATCGAGTTTAAGCTTTTCATTTGTTAACTGCATAAATTTCTGAGAGGTTTCAAGCTCTTTAAGTGCCAGTTGCTCATGAGATTTCTGAAGAAGTTGTTGTTGTTGTTTTCTGTAATACCTTTTGTATAGGTTATGAATCAAGACCCATAACACAATAAAGATGATTCCATATATAGTAATTGCAGTATTTGAAAGGTACCATGGACGGTTGATAACAAAAGAATAGGACGCGTTGTTAAGTGTTTCGGAGTTTCCTATTTTACCCTTAACTTCAAATTTATAACTCCCGTAAGGAAGGTTTTCAAAGACTTGATGCGATTCAGATTGCCAATCAGACCAAGCGTTAGACCACCCTGTTAATTTGTAAGAATATTTCTTACTAACGATATTGTCATAATGTGGAATGCTAAAGTTTATATAAATATTATTACTCTTGGAATCTAGTTGTTTTGGGGCTTTAGAATCGAGTCTAAATTTCTCTTCATTTATTTTACTAGCCTCAACAGAATTAATTTTTAAATTATAAAGATGGTTTGGTTTGGGCGTATCTGAATTAAAAATAAAATACCCATAGGCAGAGCCTAAAAGGTACTCATCAGTGCCAATTTTTGTTAAGTTTTCAAAACCAGAAACAACTTTTTTAAAGTTTGATATCGCAACTGGAATGATTTCAACTTTTGGTGTTTGTGTGACACTTCCAGCGCTAATTATTAAAATATTGTCATCTGCAAAGCACCATTTAAGACCTTGAGAATCCTTGACATCCATAATGGTTGTTCGCGTTGAGAAATCCTTTAAAACTTCTTTGAAAGGGTCTGAGTCAGAAAAAGATTTTTCAGTGAGATTGAATTTATACACGTCTTCAGACGAGGTGTAATAATAGTTTTTGGAGAATTTAAGGAAATTTGAACCATTACCCTTGGTCATTGGAGTGATGTTTGAAACTTCAGAAGCTGTTGTTAAATCTTCACTTAAGATAAACTCATGTAAGCCCCTTAATTCATGATTAACGTATATTTTATCTCCAATGTATTGATAAAAACGACTCGATATGTCAAACCCTTTAATTCTATTTCTATAACGCCATTTGCCTTGTGTTTTCTCTAAGAGACTTAATCCATTATAATTACCTTGTAATATAATGTTTGGATTGTCTTCAAGGGGTTTAAAGTCCCACGTTCCAAGCGATTGGGTTATACTGTATTGTAACGTTTGATTTTGGATTATTAAGGTTCCACGGTCATGGCCGCAAAAAATTTGGTTGTCAATAACCTTCAGGTTCCACACTTGACCATTTGTACCCGGCACAAAAGTGAAGTCTGAGTTCACTCCTCTTCGTTTATAAAATAGACCTTGATTTGTTCCTAAGTATAAATAGTTTTCAAATAATACAGAGGTATAGACCGTTCCGATAGCTCCTTTTGTGTCATTGCAAACAATAAACTGAGAGGAAAGATTTATATGGCTGACTCCAATATCGAGCCCTAACCATAGATTATTTTGGTAATCCTCAAAAACAGATAACACAGTATTGTTACTGAGGCCTTTCTCAAAGTTAAGGTCATACTTAAGCGTCCCTTGTGGACTCAAGTGATAAAGCCCTTTAGATACAGTTCCAATCACTATACTGTTGTCACTTAACTTAGTGGAACTATAGATTGTAAGTGCATTCAGGTTCACTTTAGGGTCTATTTTCCAAGGAGTAAGTTTGTTATTATTTAAGAAATAAAAACCATTAGATGCGGTCATTAGAAGGAGTTGATCCTTGTGTTCTATTAAGCCAACTAGATTGTCAGAAGTTAACCTTGGGTCATCACTAACTAGCTCTACATTTCCATCTAGAATCTTATAAACTCCTTTATTTAATTTATTAAAAAACAAAACTCCTTCCACCTCAAAGATGTTTGAGATGACATGATCAGACTCTATAAATGTTGTTTCTTTTGTGAGTTCATTGACTAGATAAATTCTAGAAAGAGATTGAAATATTAACCAATCATCTAATTTTATAATATCCCAAAACTGTTCATCTTCAGCGAGTTCAATATCCAACTGTTGAACTAAAGAAGTGTACTCTAAGATGCTTTTATCATTTCGTTTCCAAACACCGAAATCCATATAACTCCCAGTGTAAATTTGGGCGCCAATTGCTTTTACAGATCTTACGATAGATTTATCTGGGACAGGATAACTGTTCCAATTCATGCCATCGTACTCTAATAAACCAGAGTTGTTAGCAAAATACATAGTTTGATCAGATGACTGAGAAACACTCCAGTTCTGATTTTGACCTCCATAGGCGTCTGGATTATAAGACATTACGGGGGGGTGCTCTTGCGCAGAGATCACCAAAGTGGAGAATAAAACTAAAATATACTTAATAATCCTCATATTAATTCTAAAGGCACAAGGTAATAAAAATTTGAAATTTGAGCTAATTAGAAGTATGGATTACGCTAAAATCCATCTGTAAGACTAAGGGGATGGTTCTAAAACCAAGATTACTTAATATTTAAGAAGGACACTAAATCTTCTTTTCTTCGTTTGGCAACGGGCAATATAAGATTCCCAACAAGTTCACAGTTACTGCCATCGGCATTATTAATATTTACAATATATTTTAGGTTTATAACGGCTTGCTTAATTAAAAAAGCAATTTCATTTCATGGTTTCGCAAACAAAGAAAAGACGCCTAAGAGAAAGATACTAGCTTAATGTAACAAACGGCTGTTTGATGTAACAAACGGCTGTTTGGTGTAACGAACGGTCAAGTCAATTTATTAAAAAACAACCTTAAAGCGTGTTTGTGAGCGCATGTCGAATGTAATAATCATTGAATCAACAATTTAATTACATTACAACTCCACAACTTTCAATATGATTTTTTTGGTTTCCAAATTTTAAAAACAAAAACCCATTTCTGTACAAACCAACAGACAGAATTGGATGTTTTGAAGGTTTATCAGGGTAAGACTCCTAATTTATTTTTTTATATCTTTAAAAAGTGAGAGATTTAAAATATCTATTTGCTTATACTGTACCTCTTTCGGCGTTCATTTCATTTGAATCCATGGGTTTGGGGACGTATACTTCTGTTATTTACGCTTTTATTGCACTTCCTTTCCTAGATCTAATTATAGGAAATCATACTGAAAACCTATCCAAAGATGAAAAGGATAACATCGCATCAAAATGGGTTTTTGATGCGATGTTATATTTAAATCTTCCGATTGTTTTTAGTCTTTTGTATTTGGTTTTTACTAAAATTGAAACACAAGAATACGCTGTTTATGAACTTATTGGACTTGGGCTCTCTGCAGGAATTTTATTGGCAACTAACGCCATTAATGTAGCGCATGAACTAGGGCATAGAACCCCTTACTTTGAGCGATTTATGAGTAAATGCCTATATATGCCCTGCTTATACATGCATTTTTATATAGAGCACAACTTTGGACATCACATGAACGTTGCGACCCCAAACGACGGCGCAACAGCAAAATATAACCAGACAGTATTTTCGTTTTGGGTTACCTCGGTAACACGACAATACGCAGATGCTTGGATACGTCAGATAAAACTTTTAAAAACTGAAAAACGCCCTTTCTTATCTGTGAAAAATGACATGCTTTGGTATCATTTGATTCAGCCAACCTATATATTTGGAGTGTTCTACTTCTTTTCAATTAATGCTATGTTGTTTGCCATCGCCATTGGAGTTGTGTCATTTCTGTTTTTAGAAAGCATTAATTATATTGAGCATTATGGATTGAGGCGGTTTAAAACATCCTCTGGAAGGTACGAACGCGTACAGCCTCACCATTCATGGAATTCTAATTTTAATATTGGAAGAATTGTTTTGTATGAATTGACAAGACATAGTGACCACCACTTTAAGTCATCCAAAAAATACCAACTGTTAAATAGCTACGACCAAAGCCCTACATTACCTTTTGGCTACCCCGCATCCATTCTATTAAGTTTGGTTCCGCCGCTTTGGTTCAAAATCATGAATCCATTAGTGCCCAAAGAAATGAAAGAAAAATAAAGATCGTTTTATTTACTTCTAATTACTTGTAATTTAGGAGCATTAAAGACATAAAAAACGGGATAATTCTCAAAAGAGAATTATCCCGTTTTTTGTTAAATTATGGTGAAAGCCAAAAACCAAATGATCATAGTTTAAAAAAACATATAAACTTACGGCTTTGCTTTATTTAATCTTCCAACAACGGCAAGATCACTTTATCTACAGCATGAACCACACCATTCATAGCTTGAACATCAACGACAATAATGTTTGACACTCTATCATTTGGATCTGTGATATTTGGTTCTGTGATTAAGGAAAATGTAATATTCTCTCCCGCAAGTGGCACTCCCACCATGGCTTCTTCTAAATCTGTAGATCTTACGTTTGCCGATGCAATAACATGCATTTTTAAAACACTTTCTA
This sequence comes from Flavobacteriaceae bacterium, assembly GCA_018608765.1. Lineage (GTDB taxonomy): Bacteria > Bacteroidota > Bacteroidia > Flavobacteriales > Flavobacteriaceae > Hel1-33-131. The sequence continues at coordinate 1,184 of JABAYY010000055.1, read as the reverse complement.
ACAATGCTGGGGCAATTGAGTCTAAGGAATCAAATCCAAGCTCAGAAAGCAAATCCCCAAAAGCAGCATTCGTAGGAGCAAAAACAGTAAATTGAGCTAATGTGTCTGAGGAAGACAGAACTGATAAAAAATCCGTCTCTAAACCCTCTTGGGTCAGAGCGGCAACAAGTGTTCCAAATGTAGGGTCCGCTGCTGCAAATGTTACAACAGTTGGAAGTCCAATAACAGCATCAACAACATGTACAACTCCGTTTGAAGCAGTAACATCAGCAGCTGTGACGCTAGAGATTCCGTTGAATACAACTCCATCTGAGGTATTAAAGTATAAACTTAAATTGTCACCATCAGCATTGGTTGCATTGGTTGTAGAATACCCCGCACCAAGAGTCGCTAAGTCCGTAGAACTAACCGATCCTGCAATTACATGATTGAGCAAAATATTAGCTAATAAATCAGTTGGAACATCCCCTAAAGTTGCAAAACCGTTCTCAGAAAGAAACATTTCAAAGGCAGCATTTGTAGGTGCTAGTACCGTAAATTCTCCACCGCTTAAAGTCGTAACTAAATCTCCATCGGCAGCTCCAAGTGCAGCAACCAAATTACTTAAATCGGGAGTGTCTATCGCTATTTCAACAATAGTTCCCAATTCTGGGGTTGAGGCAGGAGTATCATCGTCGTCACTGCAAGAAATCGTCATGAGACCCAAAAATAGTAGGGATAGTAGTTTGTAGTTGTTCAATAAATTTTTCATAGATATATATTTGTTTGGACTACAAAAAAATAATATTTATTGTAATTTTTGTTTAACTTTTTGTTAAAAAAATCCCACAAAATGATGTATTATGATTATTTTAACTTTATAAGTTGATTTAACGCAATGAATTAGTTAATTAAATACTAATAAATAGTTATTACTGTTAATAATTAGAGATTAGTTCTGGCAATTAATTACAATATATTTCCGTAAAAACTGATTTCATGCTGAGATACTCAACTAAGCGAAGGAAATTTAAAAGAGTTATTAGAATACTACTAAGTTCTTGAAAAAGGATCGTTATGTTTTCGCTTGTTCTAAATTTATTCGTTCCAGGAAACAAAAAAGCCGAAACATTCGTTTCGGCTTTTCATTTGTACTGAAGACGGGACTTGAACCCGTACGTCCTAATGGACATTGGATTTTAAGT
>JABAYY010000080.1 GCA_018608765.1 Flavobacteriaceae bacterium | reverse complement strand
AAATATCCAGAAAAAAGTAGTTTATTTGCAGACCAAATTCAAGCAATAAAAGTAATACAAGAAAAAAATAAAATACAATGAGCACATTCTCAATATTTCTGGTTCTTATCGTCATAGTAGCCTTTCTACTAGTCTTAGTCGTTATGGTTCAAAATCCTAAAGGCGGCGGGTTATCCTCTTCATTTGGTGGAGGTGGATCTCAACAAGTTGGTGGTGTTAAAAAAACATCTGACTTTTTGGACAAAAGCACATGGGCATTAGCAACCTTACTACTAGCTTTAATTTTACTGTCTAATGTAGCGATTATTGGGCCAGACACCAGTCAAGAATCTAAAGCACTCGACTTAGACTCCGCGCCTACAACCGCTCAACCCATTGAAGTCCCTGTTCAAGACACTTCTTCTGACGATACGTCAACTCCAGAAGCTACGGATTCAGAGTGAAAATGCTTTAAAAAATTACAAAATGTCAACGCCAACACGTTGACATTTTTTTGTTTCTGAAAGTTTGTCAGTTTAGAAGTGTTGGCATACTTTTAGAAAGTGTAAATACGAATAAAACAATATTAAAAACTAAAACATATGGCTTTAAACATCAAACCATTAGCCGACAGAGTTCTTGTAGAACCGTCGAAAGCTGAAACAAAAACAGCTTCTGGAATCATTATTCCTGATAATGCAAAAGAAAAACCTCAAAAAGGAACTGTGGTTGCGGTAGGTAAAGGCACAAAAGATGAACCTACAACTGTAAAAGTTGGAGATGCAGTGCTTTACGGAAAATATGCCGGCACAGAGCTTAAACTCGAGGGAACAGACTATTTAATCATGCGAGAAAGTGATATTCTTGCAATTGTTTAACTTTAAAAACTAAAAGAAATGGCAAAAGACATAAAATTTGATATAGATGCACGTGACGGATTAAAACGTGGCGTTGATGCTCTAGCAAATGCAGTAAAAGTAACCTTAGGACCAAAAGGACGTAATGTTATTATCAGTAAAAGTTTTGGAGCACCTCAAGTTACTAAGGATGGTGTTTCAGTAGCAAAAGAAGTTGAATTAGAAGATGCGCTAGAAAACATGGGCGCTCAAATGGTTAAAGAAGTCGCTTCTAAAACTAATGATTTGGCTGGCGATGGTACAACTACAGCAACTGTTCTAGCACAAGCAATTGTGAAAGAAGGGTTGAGAAATGTAGCGGCTGGAGCTAATCCAATGGATTTAAAACGCGGAATAGATAAAGCCGTAAAATCGATCATAACCGATTTAGAAAAGCAAGCAAAGAAAGTTGGAAATTCATCTGAAAAAATTCAACAAATTGCATCTGTTTCTGCTAATAATGACAATACAATTGGTGAACTTATTGCCTTAGCATTTGGAAAAGTTGGTAAAGAGGGTGTCATTACTGTCGAAGAAGCTAAAGGAATGGAAACTTATGTCGATGTGGTAGAAGGTATGCAATTTGATAGAGGCTATTTAAGTCCTTATTTTGTGACTGATGCTGATAAAATGATTGCTGATTTAGAAAATCCATATATTTTATTATTCGATAAAAAGATTTCAAATCTTCAGGAAGTGCTTCCAATTTTGGAGCCCGTTGCTCAATCTGGACGTCCACTTTTAATTATTGCCGAAGATGTTGATGGGCAAGCCCTAGCAACTTTAGTGGTAAATAAATTAAGGGGAGGTCTTAAAATTGCTGCAGTAAAAGCACCAGGCTTTGGAGACCGTCGTAAAGCGATGCTCGAAGACATTGCTATCCTTACAGGAGGAACCGTAATTTCTGAAGAACGCGGATTCTCTTTAGAAAATGCAGATTTAAGCATGTTAGGAACTGCAGAAACCGTGACTATTGATAAAGACAACACAACCATTGTAAATGGATCTGGAAAAGCCAATGACATCAAGGCTCGTGTCAATCAAATCAAAGCGCAAATAGAAACCACTACTAGCGACTATGATAAGGAAAAATTACAGGAACGTTTAGCTAAATTAGCTGGTGGTGTTGCTGTTCTTTACGTAGGTGCAGCTAGTGAAATTGAAATGAAAGAAAAGAAAGACCGTGTGGACGATGCACTTCATGCAACGAGAGCTGCTGTCGAAGAAGGTATTGTTGCCGGTGGTGGTGTAGCACTTGTTAGAGCTCAAAAAACACTCGAAAAACTAACTGCAGCCAATTTGGATGAAGTTACTGGTATTCAAATTGTGTCTAAAGCGATTGAAGCACCCTTACGCACCATTGTAGAAAATGCTGGAGGCGAAGGAAGTGTAGTGATCAATAAAGTTCTAGAAGGTAAAGGCGATTTTGGATATGATGCCAAAAACGATATTTATGTAGACATGCTTAAAACGGGAATTATTGATCCGAAAAAAGTGACACGTGTGGCTTTAGAAAATGCCGCTTCTGTAGCAGGTATGATTCTAACTACCGAATGTGCTCTAATTGACATCAAAGAAGATGCGCCTGCAATGCCTCCTATGGGTGGTGGCGGGATGCCAGGGATGATGTAAATCACCTACATACAACAACAAAAGCTCCTGAATTAACTTCAGGAGCTTTTTTTTTGTTTCTTAGTTGTGCTCTTTTACAACCTCATCTTCTCGGTACTTACAACACGGATGGACACTGTTATAGGCTTCATCTGTTGCCTTAAGTTCTTTGGTGTCATGACCAACGCCAGCAATGTTTTTTTGTATGCTTTTGAGATCTGTTTTATTTTCATCAAAAATAAGCCTCAACTCGTGTGTGTCTACGCTCCAAACTGCAGATTTCACCCCTTTGGTTTTGAGACTTGCTTTTTCAATACGATTTTTACACATCATACATACACCATCGACTTCGATAGAGGCTTTCGCATTTTTATTTTGAGCAAAAGTCAATGTGCTTACAAATAGCATTGTGAGTGATAAAAAAATTGTTTTCATAAGTTTTATATTTATTGCTTTTAAGTGTTGTGTGACATCCATATCGTCATTTAGTTAAACTTGTAACGTAAGCCTGTATAATAGGTACTCCCAAATATAGGGCCATATACAAATGTAGTATCAAAATTTGAACCAAACGGATTTTCTGGACTTACAATTGGGTTTTTTTGTGTCACATTTGTAATGTTTTCTGCACCAACATAGAGTTCAAAAGCATCTGAAAATACTTTGGTAACTTGCCCGTTTAGGGTTGAAAGCGTTGGAGAATAGGTCGGCAGTTGATAGGCTTCAGGACTTAATTCCGTTGACGAAAAACGCTGCTTTCCAAACCAGTTAAATGTGGTGTCAAATTTCCATACCCCACCCTTATCTGTTTTTGGTGTCTCAAACGACAGGTTTGCAAATACACGATGTTGAGACGTCAATGGTTTTTTGCGTTTCCCAGACTTGTATTGTGTTTGAACATCATAAAACTTATACGCTGTTTTTAGGTCCAAATGCTCTAAAATATTAAAACTAAATTCCGCTTGAAAACTATTGGCAAAACTAGCACCTTCTAAATTATAGAAGTTGACTTCATATGGATTTTCATAATCGACAACCACTTGGTTTTGAAAATCAGTACGATAAAAATCCAGAGTAAAATCTGCTTTTCGATCAAACAACTGGAATCCTTGCAAAAAAGACACGCCATAGTTCCATGCGATTTCTGGCTCCAGCCCATAAATACTCCCAGCAGTATTTTGAATATTAATGGCTCTTGACGTTGCAAAAAGTTTTTGATTTTCTGCAAAAATATTCGCCGAACGTTTTCCACGTCCAAAGGAAACTCTTAGGGCCGATTTTTCCCATGGCGTATAGCGGGCATGTAATCGGGGTGTAATAAATGTTCCTAATAAATTATGATGATCAACACGGACGCCGGCAGTTAAATTAAGCGCATCTAAATTGTCAAAACTATACTCAAAAAACCCGCCAACAGAACGTTCTTTCCTATCATATAAATTAGCATTAACCGTTTCATCATAAAGATCATAGGTCGCATTTAAGCCTGTTTTTATTTTATGCCTTGAATCGCTGATAATAGAATTATAAACAAGGTTTGAATATAAACTTTCATGACGTATGTCGTATTGGTTTAATCCAAAATAGGACTCTTGATCGTGGTCACTATAAGAGATTTGTAGCCCTAAACTTTGATAAGGTATTTCAGGGTTAACATAGCCAAATTTCGCCGAAACTTCAAATCGTTTAGTGTCAATTTCACTCCCCCAAACGGAGTTTGAAAGCCGATCTGTTTTAGGATCAAAATCAAGCTGACCGGATTGTTTATTATCCACTAGATACCGCACATTCAAAAAGCTAATCAATCCTTTTTCAAGGTTTGAATATTGCCAGCGGTTCATGATGTTTACTTGTTTTGAGAGCGGCACATCTAGAAAAGAATCGTTATTTCTATCAAATTTTTGTGATCTCGTATTGGCATGTACATACAGTCCTGTACTCCATTTATTAGAAAGGGGGGTGTTAAAATGTGTGTTCAGTTCTGTACGTCCATTCAAAGATCGATATGCATTGACAAAAAATTTATTATCCGTAGTGGGTTTCACCAATTCTGCATTGATTTGTCCAGCAATACTTTCAAAACCATTAACCACGCTTCCAGCCCCTTTAGTGATTTGAATACTCTCTACCCAAGTCCCTGGAATAAAACTCAAACCATAAGCTTGAGAGGCACCACGAATCGAGGGTATATTTTCAGTAGCTATTAAGATATAAGGACTTGTAAGTCCTAGCATTTTGATTTGCTTTGATCCGGAAATAGCATCTGTAAAATTGACGTCTATAGAGGGATTGGTTTCAAAACTCTCGGATAAGTTACAACAAGCGGCTTTCAACAGCTCTTTACTACTAATTGTAGAAATATTTTGAGAGGACAGATAGGATGTCGCCGTAGATTTTCGACGTGCAGAGACGGTAACTTCTCCCAAATCGTCTGTAGCCTCTAAAAGGTGATGAATCATTTTGGGAGTGTCTATAGAAAGTGTATCGGTTTTAAAACCAACATAACTAATCACTAATTTTTTGTAAGTGGATTTATAAGGCAGCTTAAATGTTCCGTCGTCGGAAGTAATAGCACCTATAGAGGTATTAAGCCAAAATACATTGGCACCAGCTAAAGGGATGTGCTGGTTTTTAGTGTCAAGTTCCATGATCATTCCTTTCAATTCACTTTGTGAAAAAAGAAAAAACGGAAACAGTATTATAAGATATAATGTAGATTTCATTGTGATTTAATTTAAAATTAATACTAAAAAAAGGGGAAACGAACAAGTAGCATACATGTTGATGAACTTGTCTATAGTATTAAATCAAATTAAGAAAACTTGATGTTCAATTTGATGATCAACTATCAAATCTGGTGGAGAATATCCAGGATGATACTCTGCTACTGAAACGATTCTTTGAAGCGCTTCGCAATTAAATGTTGAAGGGGCTACAAAAACCTTTTCAACAGAAATATCAGCGGTAAAAGGCACTACTTTAAATTGGTTCAAGCCATCGACTAAAATGACCTTATTTGAACAGCAACTTTTTTTGACAAACTGTAATTCTGAATCGATCTTTACCGCTGAAGCACAACACGATTTTACTTTTGAAAAAACAGCAACATCAACAATTTTTGGACCGCAAGAATGAGTTTCAATTTTAAATGAAAATGTAGACATAAGCACCAAGAGTGTCAATGCCATTGAAAACACTTTATGTCCAAAGGTTTTTTGCATGACGCAAATTTATTAAAATTTTGATCATTTACCCCAATGGTTACCAAAAAATTAACATAAAATAAGGGGGCTTTTGAATAGCTTATAAGAGATAAATAGTATTTTTACAAAAATTATTTTTCATGACTTTTGATGCTTTAAAACCTAAAATAAAAACCTTAGTTTCAAATTCTAGCACAGTGGATGAAACGCTTCTATGGATCTGTGATTTATTAAGAACTGAAATACCTCATTATGATTGGGTTGGTTTTTATTTTAGAAACGGCGACAAGGAAGAGTTGAGGCTCGGCCCCTATGCAGGAGCACCAACTGACCACACAATTATTCCGTTTGGGAAAGGTATTTGTGGTCAAGTGGCTATCAGTAATCAAAACTTTGTGGTGCCTGATGTAAAGGCTCAGGATAATTATATTGCTTGTAGTATTAGCGTAAAATCTGAAATTGTGATTCCACTATTTGTTAACGGTAAAAATATTGGACAAATTGATATTGATTCAAATTCGATCGATCCTTTTACAGATGCAGATGAACGGTTTTTAGAATTTGTATGTCAATCGGTTGCTACACTAATGTAGTTGTTAATAACTCATGGTATTAGTTTAAAAAAAATCTTTTTTTTGAGGAAATTCGACTCAATTTTTCTGTGATAATTCCCTACTTTTGACTTCTAATTCTTTAGACTTCAAAATGAGCCAAAATAAAACAATCAAATCCGCCTTAATATCTGTATTCAGTAAAGAGGGCCTCACACCAATTGTCAAAAAACTAAACGAACAAGGAGTTACTATATACTCTACTGGAGGGACACAGAAATTCATCAACGACTTAGGAATTAAAGTTGTCCCCGCTGAAGAAATTACAGATTACCCTTCGATTCTTGGAGGGCGTGTAAAAACATTACACCCAAAAATATTTGGTGGCATTTTGAATCGTCAAGACCATGCTCAAGATGTGGAGGAAATGGATACATTTTCAATTCCACAAATTGATGCAGTCATTGTAGACCTTTACCCGTTTGAAAAAACGGTTGCTTCTGGGGCTAGTAATGACGACATTATCGAGAAAATTGATGTCGGTGGAATTTCATTAATTAGAGCTGCTGCCAAAAATTATAAAGATGTTATTTGCGTGTCATCTGTTGACGACTATGCAGAATTCTTAGACCTCATTTCTAGCGATGAAGGTAACATATCTCTTGAGGATCGCAGACGTTTTGCAACTAAATCATTTAATGTGTCTTCGCATTATGACAGTGCTATTTTTAACTATTTCAATAGTGAAAAAGAAGAAGTTGTTTTAAAAATTAGTGAAACAAAAGGTAAGGTACTACGTTATGGAGAAAACCCGCATCAGAAAGGCTATTTTTTTGGCGATTTTGAAGCCATGTTTACAAAACTTCATGGAAAAGAATTGAGCTATAACAATCTTTTAGATGTAGATGCTGCCGTAAACCTTATGAATGAATTTCATGCTGAAGCTCCAACGTTTGCCGTCTTAAAACATAATAATGCATGTGGAGTTGCGCAAAGAGAAACCTTACACCAAGCCTATGTAGATGCTTTGGCAGGAGATCCTGTTTCCGCTTTTGGGGGGGTATTAATTTCAAATAGTGAAATTGACGTCGCGACAGCTCAAGAAATTCACACCTTATTTTGTGAAGTTGTAATAGCACCGTCGTTTAGCACAGAAGCAGAAGCTATTTTGAAAGGAAAGAAAAATAGAATTTTACTGATTCAAAATACAGTTAATTTGCCTGAAACAAATGTTAGAACCTGTCTGAACGGTGTTTTAGTGCAGGAAAAAAACATGATTACAGACGATAGAAGTATCTTAGAAAAAGTAACCACTTCAACCCCTATTGAAAGTGAAATTGAAGATTTGTTATTTGCATCCAAAATATGTAAACACACCAAATCAAACACTATTGTTTTAGCCAAAAACAAACAACTATTTGCTAGTGGAACAGGACAAACAAGCCGCGTAGATGCATTAAATCAAGCCATTCATAAAGCGAATTCATTCAACTTCAAACTCAGTGGTGCAGTGATGGCAAGTGATGCATTTTTCCCTTTTCCAGATTGTGTTGAAATTGCAAAAAATGCAGGAATTACTGCTGTCATTCAGCCGGGTGGATCCATAAAAGATCAATTAAGTATCGATTATTGTAATGCTAATAATGTGGCGATGGTGTTTACTAAAACACGTCATTTTAAACACTAATTAATTTTAGTGAATCTCGTTTTCAAACTAAAGTTTATTTTAGTACATTTACAAAGCAGCATTGTACACTAATAATTTCGATTAATTTTTATAGCATATGGGATTTTTTGACTTCTTAACTGAAGAAATAGCCATTGATTTAGGCACCGCCAACACCTTAATAATTCACAATGATAAAGTTGTAATTGACAGCCCTTCTATTGTTGCTAGAGACCGTATTTCTGGAAAAATTATTGCTGTAGGGAAAGAAGCTAATTTGATGCAAGGGAAAACGCATGAAAACATCAAAACAATCCGACCTTTAAAAGATGGTGTGATAGCTGATTTTGATGCCTCTGAGCAAATGATAAGCTTGTTTATTAAAAGTATTCCTGCACTAAAAAATAAATTATTCACGCCTTCTCTTAGAATGGTAATTTGTATTCCTTCGGGGATTACAGAAGTTGAAATGCGAGCGGTAAAAGAATCTGCTGAACGCGTGAATGGCAAAGAGGTCTACCTAATCCATGAACCTATGGCAGCTGCGATTGGAATTGGCGTTGACATCATGCAACCAAAAGGAAATATGATTGTTGATATTGGTGGTGGAACCACTGAGATTGCAGTAATTGCACTTGGAGGAATTGTATGTGACAAATCGGTCAAAGTCGCAGGGGATGTGTTTACAAACGACATCATTTATTATATGCGAACACAACACAATTTGTATGTTGGAGATCGTACCGCAGAAAAAATAAAAATACAAATTGGTGCTGCTACTGAAGATTTAGAAGTTCCGCCAGATGAAATGAATGTGCAAGGACGAGATTTATTGACAGGAAAACCAAAACAGGTACAAATTACACACCGCGAAATCTCAAAAGCATTAGACAAATCGATTCTACGAATTGAAGATTCTGTGATGGAAACACTTTCACAAACTCCTCCAGAACTCGCAGCTGACATTTATAATACGGGTATTTATCTAGCCGGGGGAGGATCAATGCTGAGAGGCTTAGACAAACGATTATCGCAAAAAACAGACTTACCTGTTTATATTGCAGAAGACCCGTTAAGAGCTGTTGTGAGAGGAACTGGAATTGTTCTAAAAAATATTACAAAATATAAAAGTGTCCTGATAAAATAGTTCTTAAGTAATGCAACAACTTTTTAATTTCTTCATTAAAAACAAAACATTTGTCCTGTTTTTGTTGTTGTTTTCTTACGCCCTTTCACTCACGATTCAATCGCATGAGTATCACCGCAGTAAATTCTTAAATTCCTCCAATCAAATAACTGGGAGTATTTATGGGACGTTTCACGGCATTACTCAATATTTCAACCTGAAAAAAGAAAACCAAATTCTTTTAGAAGAAAACAGTCGCTTGAAAATGACCGTTTTTGAAAAAGAAAATGTAGTGCCCGTTGACACACTTTTGGAATATAAATATGAATTACAACCAAGTCTAGTATACAAAAACAGCTATGCCCTTCCCAATAACTATCTGACTCTTAACAAGGGGGATAGTGATGGTATTGAAGAAGATTATGGCGTAATCACTTCTAATGGTATTGTAGGAATTATTGACGAAACTTCAAAAAACTACTCCAGAGTATTATCTATTTTAAACACAAACAGTCGTGTCAATGTAAAATTAAAAAAAACTAATTATTTTGGAACTTTGAGTTGGGATGGTAAATCGCCAGAAATCACCCAATTAAAAGACATCCAAGACCTTGTGAAGCTGTCAATCGGAGACACAATTGTTACTAGTGGATACTCCTCCACCTTTCCCCCAAACATCCCTGTTGGAACGGTTGAATCTTTCCGCCTCAATGAGACAGAAGACCTCTATATTATTGATGTTAAATTGTTTAATAATATGAGAAATCTAGAGCATGTTTACATAATAAAAAACACTGATATAAACGAATTAAGAGCCTTAACTATTTCCAATGAATAATATTGTATTGAGAATTATTTTGAGTTTTATAGGACTGGTCTTACTTCAAGTTCTAGTGTGTAGCAATATAAATTTCCTTGGAGAAATAAACCCTTACGTTTACGTTATTTTTATAATATTATACCCGGTCACAAACAATCGATTGTTGTTTATTTTTCTTAGTTTCTTTATAGGATACACTGTCGATATATTTTTAGATTCTGGTGGGGTACATGCAGCAGCAAGTGTTGCCATTGCATATATCCGTCCGCTTTTTTTGAAATTTTCATTTGGGGCGGCTTACGACTATCAATCAATAAAATTTAGCAATATAGACTTCTCACGGCGGTTGATTTACTTTTTATTGCTCATCGTCATTCATCACTTAATTTTGTTTTCTCTTGTTGTTTTTGATAAAACTAAAGCTGTACTAATCCTCCAACAAACCGTCTATTCTAGTAGTTTTACACTTATACTCAGTTTACTCTTTAGTTCATTATTTAGCAGGAAAGAGACATGAGAAAAATACTTCTTTTTGGATTGGTCATTCTAACTGGTATTTGCTTTACTGGGCGTTTATTTTATTTGCAAATTTATACCGCAAATGCTTTTGATATTGACAATGACAATGCCATTCGAAAAGTATTTCATTACCCAAAACGTGGCTACATTTACGATCGAAATGACAGCCTTTTAGTAGCCAATCAACCGAGTTATGACGTCATGGTGATTCCAAGGGAAGTTGAGCCTTTAGATACGATACTATTTTGTAATTTATTGAAAATTGATAAAGCTCGTTTTTATAAATCTTATAAACGAGCTAAGAATTATTCACCACGACTTCCATCCCCTTTTTTACGTCACCTTTCAAAAGAAGACTATGCTTTTCTTTCTGAAAAACTAAGAAAATTTAAAGGGTTTTACATTCAAAAACGATCGTTGAGAGATTATCAAACTTCCATTGGCGCCAATGTATTAGGATACATTGCCGAGGCTAATAATAAAGAAATTACTAAGGATGCTTACTACCGCCTTGGAGATTTGATTGGGAAACAAGGCGTTGAAATCTCGTATGAAAAAACACTCAGAGGAGTCAAAGGTGTCAAATACATCCAAAAAGATATTTATAATAGAGATATTGGAGCGTATAAAGAAGGGGCGTTTGATACGCTTCCAATTCCTGGAAAGGATATAAAAATCACTATTGATTCTGAACTTCAAGCTTACGGAGAATTGCTAATGCAAAATAAAATAGGTGGAATCGTAGCTATCGAGCCAAGTACAGGAGAAATATTAAGTCTTGTTTCTGCACCTTCTTACAATCCAAACTTGTTAGTTGGACGCCAACGATCCAAAAACTACACCAAATTATACTTAGACACCATTCACCGGCCTTTAATTGACAAAGGACTTACAAGAATGCATGTTCCAGGATCTCCTTTTAAATTATTAGTTGCATTAACTGCTTTACAAGAAAAGGCTATCACTCCGAAAAAAAATATAATTTGTACGGAAAGATATGTCTACGGAAAAAACAAACGCGTCATGCAGTGTCACTGTGGCGGAGGGTATAGAAATCTAGATTCTGCGATAAGTTATTCATGTAACTCCTATTTTGCAATGGCGTTTAGAACAACCGTTGAGAAATATAGTAATGCATCTGAGTCGATGAATATTTGGAGTGATCATATCAAAAGTTTTGGGTTAGGTAATTTCTTAGGAAATGATTTGTCCGTTGGGAAAAAAGGAAACATTCCAGACGGTACTTATTATGACAAATGGTATCCAGATTTTCAATGGGGTGCGACTACTATCATTTCAAACGCCATCGGACAGGGAGAGATTTTAGTAACGCCCATACAATTGGCAAATATGACCGCAGCAATTGCGAATAAAGGCCATTATTATACCCCACATATCATAAAATCAATTGAAGATCAAGATATGGATCCTAACTTTATAAACTCTAAACAAACATCTGTTAACTCCGAATATTATGACTCCATAATTGAAGGAATGCATAATGTATATAATAAAGGAACGGCCAGTTTTCTAAAAGTTCCAGGGATAGAAATTTGTGGTAAAACAGGGACTGCAGAAAATTTTACTAAAATTGATGGTGTAAGACAACAGCTCACAGACCACTCCATATTTGTAGCTTTTGCACCAAAAGAAGATCCAAAAATTGCGATTGCCATCCTGGTTGAAAATGGCTATTACGGAGCGCGATGGGCGGGACGTATGGCAAGTTTAATGATTGAGAAATATATAAAAGGAGAGGTGACTTTAAAGCGTATGGAGCGGTTAGTCATCGAAAAAAGTTTAGAAGACGAATACCTCAAACCTTACAGCGGAAAACCTTTTAAAATTAATGACCAATGAACCTAAACCGCACCAATAGTTTTCAATTAGATTGGATTGCTGTGATTGTTTTTACAGCGCTAGTTGTTTTTGGGTATTTTAATATTTTGTCAGCCTCTGCAGCAGGTGAGTTTACCTCCTACTTAGATATTTCTAAGCCGTACGGAAAGCAACTATTTTTTATAATAAGTTCCGTGGTATTAATTGTTCTTATTTTAGCTGTTGATGCTAAATTTTACGAACGCTTTGCAAGTATCATTTACCTTGGTTCTATCCTATCATTAATAGGGTTGTTTATTTTTGGAAAGCAAATAAATGGAGCCATCTCATGGTATGATTTTGGAGGAATGACTTTACAACCGAGTGAATTTGCTAAATTCGCTACAGCCTTGGCACTGGCCAAGTATATAAGCGATCTACAAACCAATATTAAAGAACAAAAAGATCAGATAAGGGCTGCCATATTAGTGGGCATACCAGCGGGTTTAATTTTATTACAAAATGATGCTGGAAGCACGCTTGTGTTTGCAAGTTTATTTTTTGTATTTTATAGAGAAGGCATTCCTCAATACTACCTGTTATTCACTGTTTATGTAGCCTTTTTAGGAATTGCAACTTTAAAATTTTCTGCGTTATACGTTTGTATTTCTCTAGCAGGAATTCTCCTCCTTTATCAACTTTTTTTTAAAAGAAAAAAGAAAAAAATCAGAGGTATTTTGACACTACTAATATGTAGTATTGGATTGAGTCTTGGCGTGCAATGGGCCTATAACAATGTCCTTCAAAAACACCAGCAAAATCGTATTGGACTTTGGCTTCGCTTAGAAAAAGACCCTTTGAAACTAGAAGCAATGAAGCGGAATATTTCATACAACCTCAATGAGTCCGAAAAAGCCATTCGATCTGGAGGCACTTTTGGGAAAGGGTTTATGGATGGCACACGTACCAAAGGAAATTTTGTTCCAGAACAACACACAGATTATATCTTTAGTACAGTAGGTGAAGAATGGGGGTTCTTTGGAAGTAGTGCGGTAGTTTTGCTTTTTGTATTGTTGATTTTACGGATCGTCTATCTTTCAGAACAACAAAAATCACAGTTCAGCAGGGTTTATGGATACAGTGTGGCGAGTATACTGTTTGCTCACTTTCTAATTAATATAGGTATGGTGATGGGACTCATCCCAACTATTGGAATTCCTTTACCTTTTTTCAGCTACGGAGGCTCAGGGCTTTGGGGCTTTACGATCTTGGTTTTTATCTTTTTAAAATTAGACTCCAATAGATTAAATGAGTGGTAATTTACTTTTTAACTAGCTCTAATTTTTCAGCAAAATAATCACAAAAATCTTTCATCGTAGCAGTCATTTTTTCATCTTGAGTAGCACGTAAATACGTATCACTCATCGTTACCAATGTTTGATGAAAAAATAATTTCATTTCATCTACAGGCATGTCTTTAGTCCATAAATCAATACGAAGTGTTTCCTGCTTTTTCTGATCCCACACAGAAAGCATCATCGCTTTAGCCTCTTCTTGTGTTACACCTCCATCTTGAGCCGTCCAAAATAAACTTTCGGGAACGCGATTTTCATCTAATTCTACAGTCATTTCAATCTTTGAAGTATGGGTATTTGCCATTATTTTTTTGGTTTAAATTTTGCGTTATTAAAAATATCTGTAGCCTCCATTTGAAGCATTTCAAGTAAAGGGGTTGTATTGTTTTCCATATAGGAACTTACAATTTTCCACCCTATATATTGACCAAGTCGGCCAGGCGACTCACTGTCTAATTCTAAATTGAAGCGAGAAAAAGGTGCCGGAATAATAAACCGTGCTAGTAATTTTCTATCCGTTTGATATAACAATTCTTTTTCTACAAAATACTGCCATATATAAAACTCATTATCTTCAGCCCACTCGAATTGGGAAGGCAAATACCCTATTTTTTCATTATCTTCTTTAAAAGGAATCAAAAGATCTTTCAAATATAATTGCTTTCCAAAATAGATCATTTCTTCCAAAAAAGTAGATCGTTTCGGTTGATAAATTAATCGTTCTGCATAGGCTGTTGCCAAGTCTGATACAATTTGATTTTTATCTAAATTTTGTTTGATGTAGTCATAAAAACTTGTGTAAAACTCGTGGTCGGCACCAAGATAAGTGTCTAACGCTATAAGTACAATAGAATCTGTTATGACCACTTTATTACGATAATCAACGTCCGAAAGTACTGTGATCAGTCGAGGGGTTTTTAATGCTTTATTATAATATTTAAGGTGCTGATAAAAGTTAAATATTTCAGATTCAGTACTAGAGAAATTTTCAAAAACACTGTCCACAGCTTTGTTTTGAAGCTGTTGAATAGGATCACTCATACGCTTAACCCATACCGAATCTGCATATCTTTTAGAGAATAAAAACGGATAATTTTGTTTTAGCGCTGGAAGCTCAGAAGGTCCTGAAGTTGCAAACAACTGATCGAATCTTTCGATGTTTAAATCCAGATCAATTTTAGATATTTCTGTTTCAATTCTTGATGAATTCTGACATGAAAAGACACAAATAACCACTAAAAAAACAATGGTTTTTAAAACATGGTAAAACTGGAATGGTGTGTGCTTTATTTTCAAAATATAATTTAAAATCAATTGAACCACAAAAGTAATTAATCTATATTTTATAATTGAATTATGTCGTAAAAAATAAGGCGTTAGTACCTAAGACTGAAATTACCTTGTGTACTTAATGGAGTTCCGTCTAGTTTAATAAATTCAATTCTAAACCAGTAGTCACTTGCAGGAAGACGTACTCCGTTATACAAGCCATCCCAATAATTATTATTTAATGACATTGATTTTAAAAGTTTTCCATACCGGTCAAATATATAAATCTGGCTAGAAATATAGTTGTTAGGAAGGACGCCTTTAATTTTCCAAACATCGTTATAACCATCGTTGTTAGGCGTAAAAAAGTTTGGGAAATAAATCACTGGAATTGTAATTGAAACCTCTTCACACTGAAGTTCGTCCCTGATATAGAGCGTGTAAAAACCTCCTGTTAGATTTCCAAAATAGCCTTCTTCTTGATATCCAGAAACCAATAATCCATTTTCGTCTATCAATTTAAACTCGTAATTGGCTGACCCTAAATTAGCCTCTAAAATAAAAATAGAATTATTTGAGGTGGCTTCAACAACCGTAATATCCTCCATTGAAACTGTTGGTCCCTCCGAAGTAAAAACTTCAAAATTTTGAGTATTTGTGCAACTTCCATCTAGGTTCGTAACCGTAACAGAATAAATCCCGACTTGACTTACAGTAATTTCAGGTAAAACAGAAAAATAAGTGTCCGAATTTGGCAGTAGCCAACTGTAATTATATGTGTTTGATGGGTATTCTAAATCTAACTCTAAATATTCTGTTGAACCGTTACAAATTACAATATCATCTACAGAAAAACCTGTGTTAGAATTCACAGTAAAACTAATATCTACGAAAGCATTGGCACAAAAAGCATTTGAAACTACTGCACGAATTGTTTTGGTAGTTGTAGAAAAGGTGGCAGGAAAGGGACTTGCGATAATCAGACCATTTGAATCTGATAATGGAGCGCCGGAAGCATCAAAATAATCAATTGACATGGATGTTTGTCCATCGAGAGTAGTGGTCTCTAAATTGGACGTGTCAAATACAAAAATACCATCATTATCCGTATCACACACTACATACGGTCCTGCTGAAATTGCTTGGGGCTTTGTGATGAAATCTATCGTGAACGATTTTATATCAAAACAAGATGTAATTAGATTGTCAATTCTGCAGTAAACCGTCTGAGAGGAAGATGTATTTGACAGCGTGGTCATTGAGTTATTCGTGCCTAATGCATCACTGTTATTCGTATAATAACTAACCGAAAAATCAGTTACGGACTGAGATCCTAATAACAAGCTATCAAATTCCAATGGCAAGTCAATGGTTAATGTATTCATACCATCAACACAATAATAAGGGGTGGCTGTAGGAGTCTCTATCTGTGGTAATGGGTTTACAACTAAATTAATATAAGAGCCCACACCAATACATGAATTATCTATGTTAGAGTCCACTCGAACCCAGATTGACTGATTGAGTCCTGTGCTATTATCATAATTAGAAGTATCGATAATCTGATTTGTCTCTGAAAGTGCTTCGAATTCTGTTTCGTAGTAAGTAACTGTAAGAGACTGATTTACAGGAAAAATATTTAAAATAACCGCTTCAGAATCACTAAAATCAAAAGTGGTTAGACCATCAGATGCATCAAAACAGGCTTTGTAATCAGGTATCGAAAATGTAGGTGGTATTTGTGTTGTTGACACTAATAAATTTAACTCGGCGACTGAGGCACAACCAAAACCAGTTTCTACTCTAACGTATAATGTGTTTGGATTAATGGAGGGGTCTGGATTTGTGTTTTCATAACTAATAGAGTCTGAAATAGCTGCAGTATCGGTTCCAAGTTCGGCATCAGCTTGCGAAAAATAGAAGGAAAAAGTTTCGCTTTGGTAATTAGAGGATATTAATTGACTGGCCTCATTGAGATTAAAAAAGGTGATTCCATCTAAATCTTGATCACACTGGAACAACTCAACAGTTGATTGAATTACTGGTAAAGGATTAACAACAAGCTCAACTTCATTTGTATATGTTGGCCCACAAACATAGTCTATGCGCTCCATTCTGGCGCGAAACAAACTAGCAGCTGCAGAGAGCTCTGTATTTAAAATTTGTAAGTCACTTGTTTCCACTCCTTCAAAACTGTTTAAAACCTCTGAAATATCTGTCCAACTTACGCCTCCGTCCAAACTTCGTTCCCATTGGATACTATCAAAGGAACTCGATCTGTTTTGTAACAAAACAGAAATTGAGGTGTTCTCAAATTCGCATACAACAACTGGGGAGGTTAGTTCTATTGGACTAATATTAACATTGTCTTGATAATCAAACAATCCATCTAAATTACTGTCTATTGCGAAATCATAACCATCTCCACCCGTCACTAGCCCATTGTTATCAACCGCTGTTCCGTCTAAAATCCCTAAAGTCGCTGTAAACCCTGCCTCGTCTGAATCAAAACAACCATCTGAATCGGAGTCCAATTGTATGAAATCGGGAGTGTTATTAGCATCTGAATCGATAGGACTCAGTGCTTCTGTAACATCTGATGCACCGTTCATGTTTGAATCTAAAAACCCTAAATCTATCTGACCGTCATTGTCTAGGTCTAAAGTATTGATCCCAACGCCCGCTTCAAACAGGTCGTACAGTCCGTCATTATCACTATCTAAGTCTAAAAAATTAAGGACGCCATCTCCATCAAAATCACCTGGATTAAGAGCCGCATCGTGTCGTCCGTCAGAATTAAGATCGTTTAATTCAACCTCCTCTATTTGACCATCTTGATCTTGGTCTAAGTTTGAATTTCCGTTTTCAATCACATCAAAAACACCATCGTTATCACTGTCTAAATCCAAAGCATCAACAACCAAGTCGCCATCAGAATCTATTGGTCTGCATGCTTGAATAAGCTGAAAAGCCGCTGAATTGATTACAGCATCGGATTTATTAATATATTTTATACTAAAACCACTGGCTTGATTGCTATGAAATGAAAAGGAAACATCGTTCGAAGAAAGGATGGCTGAGTTTAATTTGAATCTAATTTCAAAAGCTGTGAATTCCTCAACATCATTGTCATAAATACCATCATAATTTGTGTCAATCAAAAGTTGGTTTTCAGGGTCAACAACCGTTAGTGTTTCGTCGTAAGCAACACTAAAGACAAAAATCTCTTCATCATCAAATTCAATGGTTCCCGGAATACTTCCAGAATCAGATTGTTGTAGGATAAAACTCGTTGGTTCATTAAACGTAAGTTCATAACTGCTGGAGCTTTCTGAAGTGGCCGTTGTTGAGGCTGCCTGAAATACCATGGTTTGATCTGTATATCCAGTAAAAGTGGTGGTTAGATTATTCGCTGTGCTTGAAATAGAGTTGGCCGTAAAAAAAGGCCCTGCACTGTTTGAAAGATTAAATGTTAGATCGCAATTAGATTCCTGACTGTTAAGAGTGCCATCGTTATCATTATCCCTATCAACATTATTATTAACGCCATCATCATCAATATCTCCTGCACAACCACTCACAGGAATGTTGTCTGAAAGAACCGTTTGACAATCAGTGATAACCCCTTGCAATTGATAAAATCCTGGTGTGTCCGGAATCCAAGTTTCAGATGTAGCACCCGCAATCGCTAAGCCATTATAAAACCATTGGTAGGAGTCAAAAGTCTCTAAACTACTAATGTTAAGCTCTATATTGGGGATGCAAAGTTCGGTTATTACTGTTGATAGTGCTACAGACGCAATCTCAGGTTTGAAAATAAACCCAGAGTAAAAACCGCCTAAAGCAGCAACGCCGCTAGCACCGTAATATGATATGTAAATCTGTTTGTCTGAAGACACGCTAACATTTCCTGACAGACCATTTATCAAATAGGTTTCAAAATTAGGGTTCCCATTCACTGCTTGGGGAGGCGCTGTCATAACAGCTCCATTGACAAAAATAGAAGCATCAACTTCCGTAACAATTGTAATTCCACCAGAAAAAACAGCACTTCCTGTACCTGTGTTCTGAATGAGCGGTATGTTATTTATAGTCTTAGGAGTCTTACAATTTAGTGGTGGCACAAAAAATAATTCTTGATTAGCTTCGTTATTTGAACCACCAATCCCTTGGTAAGCAAAGGCTGTTTTAGACGTCCAAACATACATATTACCACCTGGATTTGAGCCTGAAGCAGATTGAGTACTAAAATATGACCCGTCTATACTAATATAATCCCCAGCAGACAAAGTAGTTAATAGCGTCCCTGTTAAGTCATCTCCATTTACATACACAGCTGTGTTATCTAAATGCGCCACAATAAGAGGACGTTCTATATCATCATACCCATTTGCTCTCACAAATATATATTCACTGTACGCTTGACCATCGATCAGAATGGTTTCAAAGGGAGCAATTTGGTCAATTCCAAAATCTCGACCACCGCCTGTAGAATTACTTCCGTTTGAAGAACCGCAGTTGACAACCACGGGTTTATTAGCACTGACAAGAGCGCCTACTAAACCATCTCTGTTGGCAGGAGTGACTCCGGGATTTAACGCAATGACATAGGACTCTCCATAATTTAAAACAACAGACAAGGGAGTATTGTTTTCTATAACAACTCCTGAAGGTAAATCTGAAAAATTAACTTGCGTATTATTTTCAGTTGCCATGACTGAAACAAAATTTAAATAGTCTGTTGATGCCGAAGTAAATGTTTTTTGATTTGTGAAGGTTCCGATCCTAAAAGTCGTACCGAGTCCGGACAAGCCTTTTGAAACTAAAGATCCAGCTTGAGATTGGCTCACTCCAGCTATGAGGCGTACGGAAGCATAAACAGGCTGATCTGCTTGAATAGAATAACCTTTGTTTGTGTATTTAGTCCCTGTTGTATTAACATCTGAAATAAAGGGAGTGTTAGTTCCTGAACCAATTAAAATTTCAATAGGATTTGCATTTGAAGCCGAAAGAACAGAAACAGTTCCACCAATTTCTGTGACTGTAACGCTCACTGGGCTTACACTAGGAGTTGATATGTGTAGAAATTGATTTTGAGGCGTTGCATTTGAGTTATCAGCAGCGCATATTGGGGGAATATAATGAGTACGGCTCAATTGAGCATAACTTAATTGAAGGCTTAGCAATAATACTAAACTGCAAATATACTTAACCTTAAGCTTACTCATAATATCTACTCACTAGGACAGACCGAAGTCTGTAATTGGTTAATTTTAATGAGGTCTAAGTTAGTGAATTATACAATAACTGAATTGAACATTTGTGCATTATGATTAATTTTAAAATAATTTATCTAGAATAGTTTACTTTTGTATTTGTATTAAATATTGCGTCTATGAAAACTAAAATGGTGATCACTCATATTGTAGAATGGCTAAAGAACTATGCCAAAAACGCAAACGTCAATGGATTTGTTGTTGGGGTTTCTGGTGGGGTTGATTCTGCAGTTACCTCAACACTTTGTGCAATGACAGGAATGGAAGTGATGTGTTTAGAAATGCCT
This sequence comes from Flavobacteriaceae bacterium, assembly GCA_018608765.1. Taxonomy (GTDB): domain Bacteria; phylum Bacteroidota; class Bacteroidia; order Flavobacteriales; family Flavobacteriaceae; genus Hel1-33-131. Next base: position 34,922 of record JABAYY010000080.1, on the reverse strand, counting down.
ATTCATCAGGCAGAAAGCCATGTTTCAAGAGCTCAAGAACACATCGAACAACTAAAAAAAAGATTTCCAAATGTAAACTCAACACGCGTTGATTTAACTCCTGTTTTTGATAGTTTTAAAACTGAAATTAATTTAGAAAGTAACTCCTCTACTGTGGATATGGCATTGGCAAATTCCAGAGCGCGTTTACGAATGACAACTCTTTATTATTATGCGGGTCTTTTAGGGAAACTGGTAGCTGGAACCGGAAATAAAGTAGAAGATTTTGGCGTGGGATTTTACACAAAATATGGAGACGGCGGTGTAGACCTCAGCCCAATTGCCGATCTATTAAAATCGGAAGTATATGATTTAGGAAGGGCATTGGAACTCCCTCAAAGTATTTTAACAGCTGCTCCTAGTGACGGTTTGTTTGGAGATGCTAGAAGCGACGAAGATCAAATTGGAGCTTCGTATCCCGAACTAGAATGGGCCATGAAGGCCGTTGAAAACGGAAAAACAGTTAATGACTTTGAAAGCAGAGAACGCACCGTTTTTGAGATTTATTCACGCTACAATACGGCCAATAAACACAAAATGAACCCCATCCCAGTTTGTGAGATTCCTGAAAACTTAAAACACTAAACTAAAATGATTCGAGTCCTCGTTGCAGATCATCAACCTATTGTTAGTTATGGGATACGTATGTTGTTTGAGAACTCAAAAGATATTAAGATTGTAAATACCGCAAACTCAGCGAAACAACTTTTAGACTATCTCAAAAAATCCAATACAGATATCGTTCTTATGACGATGGACCTTCCTGATATTAATGGAATCACAGTGCTTCGTACTATAAAAAAAGAATTTAATGATGTGAGTGTTATTATTTTTAGCACCCATCCAGAAGATATTTATGCCATTAGTGCAATCAAAGCCGGGGCTTCGGGATATTTATCCAAAACGGTGAACACCTCCACCATTAAAAGTGCCCTATTAAAAGTGTTTAAAGGAGGGATTTATGTCAGTAAAGAACTTGCACAGAGCCTTACCTTTGAAAAAAATACTTTGGGAACAATGGACTTGTATAAGAAACTTTCGACCCGTGAAGTAGAAGTTTTAAAACTAATTTCTTCAGGCAAAAGGAATAAAGATATTGCAGATCAATTGAATATCAACGAAAAAACGGTGAGTACCTATAAATTGCGTTTAATGAAAAAATTGAATGTCTCAAACCTTGTAGAACTGATTGATCACGGACGTCAAAAAAAATAACATTTAAAGCACTCGGCTAAGTTTCCTAGATAACAACATTTTTAAATTGGAATAATTCAACACATCTTCTAAAAGTGCTCGATGGTCAACTTCGTCTTGCGTATCTTGCTTGATTTCATTTACTTTTCGATCAATCAAAAAACAACGAAGTGTCAGAATTGTTTCACTTACCAATTGTGCGATACTTACATCTTTTTGTTTTGGGAAAATATTATTTTTCTCCCAATTATGAAGATTATACCGTTCTTCATTCATCAAAATATTGGTCACATCTGAAGCTAAAACTGGATCTAAATGGTTCACAAAAGATTCAATTACAAAATCATCCGTCTGGTTTAAACTATCGATAATCGTGTAATACAGTGTTTTGAAGTTCTCATTGGTGAACTGCATTTCATCTTCTTGTAAATCCAAAAATATTTTCTCAAAAACTTTGACTTCATGAATAACAGGTTCAAGTGCGAGAGCCCCTTTATCATTTTCTTTCAGTATTAAATCCTCAAAAGACTCTTTTCGACTTCCGTAGAGAAGTAATATTTCAATGATTTTTTGCTCTAACTCATATTGAATATCCACTTTTATGGGAGCTGCTGTGGACTTCACAACCTCAAAAGCTTTTTGTTTTTGATTGTAGGATTTATTGGCGTCATTTTGCGCTTTTTTACCCATTTGAGCAAGAGTACTAAAAAGCACTTCTTCGCTAATATCCATAATACGTGAACATTCCCGTACATATATTTCACGTTGAATATTGTCCGTAACTTTAGAAATACTTGTTACCATATCCCGAATCAGATTGGCTTTTGCCACCGGATCATTTTGGGCTTCTTCCATAAGCAAAGACGCCTTATAAGCAATAAAATCCTTTGCATTTTCCTTGAGATACGTTTGTAATTCTTCAAGCGTATTTTGTTTTGCAAAACTATCAGGGTCTTCACCTTCTGGAAAAGTGCAAATTTTTACATTCATTCCTTGCTCTAAAATCAAGTCAATTCCCCGTAGCGCAGCTCTGATCCCAGCGGGATCGCCGTCAAACAGCACTGTAATGTTTTTAGTCAAACGATTGATCAATCGAATCTGGTCGGGAGTCAAAGCGGTTCCTGAAGAAGACACCACATTTTTAATGCCTTTTTGATGAAACTGAATCACATCGGTATAACCTTCAACTAAATAACAATTGTCTTCTTTTGCAATCGTTTGCTTGGCATAGTAAATACCATACAACACTTTACTTTTATGATAAATATCACTCTCTGGCGAGTTGAGGTATTTAGCCGCTTTTTCATTTTTAGCTAAAATTCGACCCCCAAAACCAAGCACCCGTCCCGACATACTATGAATGGGAAACATTACCCGACCTTTGAAACGGTCAAATTGTTTGGTTTCCTTCACAATTGAAAGACCAGTACTTTCTAAATATTTTAGCTGATAGCCTTTTTTAAGGGCAGTGTCCGTCAATCCACTCCATGCATCCGTAGAGTACCCCAACTGAAACTCTTTAATCGTCTCATCTGTAAACCCACGTTCCTTAAAATAACTAAGCCCGATGGCTTTTCCAGCATCTGTTTTAAGCAGTGTATTATGAAAATAGGTTCTCGCATATTCACTGACTAAGTACATGCTTTCGCGTTCCCCTGCAGCTTCTTTGTCGGAATCAGACTGTACGGTTTCTTCAATTTCAATATTATATTTTCGTGCTAAATATTTGATGGCTTCTGGGTATGTAAAATGCTCATGCTCCATTAAAAATGAAACAGCAGTCCCCCCTTTTCCAGTTGAAAAATCTTTCCAAATTTGTTTTACAGGAGATACCATAAAACTTGGGGTTCGTTCTTCGCTAAAAGGACTTAAACCTTTAAAATTACTCCCCGATTTTTTTAATTGTACAAAATCACCAATCACTTCCTCTACACGGGCAGTGTCAAAAACTTGATCTATGGTGGATTTTGATATCAAATTAAATGTTTTTTTTAAGACTTTTTTCGGGCTCATAAAAATACATGATTTATATTAGAAATATTATAAAAAAAAATGTTAATTTGGATTAAGCCCTATAAAATCATAATTACAATCCTACTTGTTTTTATCAGTTTTGGTTGCGAGAACAACTCAAAGGAAACTGATCCCGAAATTGAACCTGAAATTATTTTAACAGATAATATCAAGGTTTACGATTCTGAACAAATTCATGACAATTTAAGCTTGCTCGTTAAAAGCGGAAGTTTAACATCCTTTCTAGTAGATAAGAAGGGAAACACTGTTTATCAATGGAATTTTGAAAGTAAACTCGGAAACGACTTTGAATTACTACCAGACGGCAAAAGTATTGGAATGTTTAAAAGACCAAATCCTCTAGTTAGCTTTGGAGGCTATGGTGGTGTTGTCAAGATTTTTGACGAAACTGGAACTGAAACTTGGAGTTATGACTATGTTAATGGCAATGACATCGGACATCATGATGTTGAAATGCTGCCAAATGGAAATGTCATTTTTTTGGTCTGGGAAGAAATTGACGCAGGAGATGTCCAAGTTGCTGGAGTAGATTTTAGTTCAAACATTTATACAGAAAAATTAATCGAAGTGAACCCCAATACAAATCAAGTGGAATGGGAATGGCGTAGCTGGGATCATATTGTTCAAGAGTATGATTCTAATGCACTTAATTACGATTCAGTCGCAAACAACCCACAGCGTATTAATATCAACTATAATTTAAAGTCTGATGGAGATTTTATGCATGCTAATGGACTTAGTTACGATGCCGATAAAGATCTTCTATACATAAGCGTCAATTTCTTTAGTGAGGTATGGGTCGTTGACCACAGTACAACCACCAATGAAGCAAGCAGTACCTCTGGTGGAAAATATAATAAAGGAGGCGATTTGCTCTATAGATTTGGAAATCCAAGTGCTTATAATAATACTTCTGGAACGCGAACTTTTTATAAAAATCATTTTCCTAATTTATTAAAAACAGGCGTACCTGGAGCAGGGAATATTTTAATTTATAGTAATAATGGACCTGACGGATTACAGCAATCTACCGTTTACGAAATGATGATTCCTGAACCTTTTTCATTACTCCCTAACGTCAACAATGAGCCAACTAAAGTATGGAGTTTTACAGATCAAAATTTACACTTTGGAAAAATCTCGGGTGCTGATAGATCGGTTAATGGAAATACACTCATTTGTGAAGGGGATTTTGGAATTTGGGAAGTTACTCCTAACGGAGACATTGTTTGGAAATATGAAAGTGAAGGAGTCTCCTGGAGAGCTTATGGTTATGAATTAGAAAGTACAGCCTTAAAATATCTAGGCCTTTAATTCTATTTATTTCTTTCAATCACATAATTGACCATCAAAATCAGTGATTTTTTATAAGGAGATTCTGGAAAAGGCTCCAATAATTTTAAAGCCTGCTCTTGAAATAACTTCATCTTAGAAACGGCATACTCCAAACCGCCATTGTCTTTTACAAAAGCAATCACTTCCTTGACACGTTTGGAATCTTTATTGTGATTTTTAATGGAATTAATCAACCAACTTTTTTCTTTTTTAGAACACTGATTTAGCACATAAATAAGTGGAAGCGTCATTTTTTGTTCTTTAATATCAATTCCGGTAGGTTTCCCAATTTGCTGGGTACCGTAATCAAACAAGTCATCTTTTATTTGAAACGCCATCCCAATAAGCTCTCCAAATTTACGCATCGTTTCTACCTCTTCAGAAAGGGGTTTCACAGAAGCAGCCCCCAAACTGCAACAGGCAGCAATAAGCGTAGCGGTCTTTTGACGAATTATTTCGTAATAGATGGCTTCGGTAATATCTAAATTTCTGGCTTTTTCAATTTGCAATAGCTCGCCTTCGCTCATTTCACGAACGGCTACAGAGATTATTTTCAACAAATCAAAATCGTTGTTATCAATGCACAGCAAAAGGCCTTTTGACAATAAAAAATCGCCCACTAAAACAGCAATCTTATTTTTCCAAAGCGCATTTATGGAGAAAAAACCACGACGACGGTCGCTTTCATCCACCACATCGTCATGCACCAAAGTAGCGGTGTGAATCAACTCAAGGACGGACGCCCCTCTGTAAGTTCGCTCGCTCACTTCCCCATTGGAAATCATTTTTGCCGTCAAAAACACAAACATGGGACGCATTTGTTTTCCTTTCCGATTGACAATATAATGCGTAATACGGTTCAGTAGTGCCACCCGACTCGACATGGACAATCGAAATTTCTTTTCGAAAAGTTCCATCTCATAAGTGATTGGTTTTTTTATGGTTTCAATTTTCTTCAAACAGTCTTGATTGAAATTCAAAATTAAACATATAAAACCTATTGTTTCTTAGAAATACGTTAAATAATTAAATCTGCTATGTTCTAAATATTGATTCTTTAGAATTGTTTAATGAAAATTAATTTAACCTAAAAAAATATTATTTATTTAATAAAATTCTCAAAGTGAGTTTATTAGTAAAAACACTATTTGTATTATAAGTAATTTTTGTTTAATTTTACTTATTAACCATTAAACAAAATATTATGAAAAAAATTACTTTATTAGCCATTTTCATGGTTAGTTTTTTGACAAATGCTCAAGTCGTCTTAAATGAAGATTTTGAAGGCTCTCCTTTAACTTTACCAACTACTTGGGGCAATGAAAACCTTGAGCCATTAGGCGATGCGGCTGAACTATGGACACTTGGAGCTACTGGAGATTTCGATTTCTTTTTTACAGCTGGTAACGGGTATTTTTATACTGAAGGTGCTTCAGGAAACTATGCTATATTTGATAGTGATGCATATGGCAACAATGGCTCCGAAAACGTTGCTCTAACGAGTCCAATTTTTGATTGCTCTTCATTGACAGTTATAAAACTGACTTATGTTCACTTTGCAGCAATTTTAGACCCTAATGGATACGGATCAAATGCTTACGTTGAAGTGTACAATGGAACTGATTGGGTATTAGTTGCAGAATATTCATCAACTACTGTTGCACCATTTAGCAGTAACTATACATACGATTATGGTGAAGAACTTATAGATGTTTCTACAGAACTTGCTGGCGTTTCAAACGCACAAGTTAGGTTTAGGTCTGTTGGTGATTGGGGTTATGGATGGCAAATTGACAACATTGTTGTTCAACAACCACAAGGATCTGCTCCTGACCAATGCGCTAATATGGCGCCAGTTGACGCTGCTACAGATGTTGAAATTACAACAGAAAATGGTTATAAAGTGGTAACGTTTTTCTGGGATGCAGTAGCTACAGGAGACCCTGCTACTTCTTATAATTGGGTGTTTGGAGAAACCGCTGAAGATGTATCAAACAATGTTTCGAATGCAGATGGTACTGCTGAAGCTGGAGTTGGTATTACATGGGGAACTACAGTTGAGGCTGGCTGGCAGCCGAATACAACCTACTACTGGAAAGTTCAAAGCGTAAATGTTTCAGGTAGTACAGATTCCCCTGTGTTTTCTTTCACTACAGCTGCTGTTGACCCACTACTTGGTGTAGAAGACTTTACTTTTGATGCTTTAAGCGTCTCACCAAACCCTGTTAAGGATGTAATCACTATTAACAGTCCTGTAGGATTTGACAGTGTTGAAGTGTTTAACCAATTAGGGCAACTAGTGTTGAAGTCTAATGCAGATTTAATGAACAATAATAAATTAGATCTTAGTGCTTTAAACCCTGGTATGTACATGTTACAAATCAAGGCTGACAACAAAAGTAAAACTGTAAAGATTATTAAAGAATAAGGTTTACTAACTATACTATAAAAGCCTGTGATATCATTATCACAGGCTTTTTTTATTATAAGACTCTAAGAGTGCTATTAAAACAACTGCGAAGCAATGGCTTTGATATTATCACTTTTTCCCATCGAATAATAATGCAATACCGGCACCCCAAAATCAAGTAATTCTTTGGATTGCTGAATGGCCCATTCGACCCCCACTTGTCTTATTTGAGCATTAGAGCTACAGCCATTAACTTCTTTGATGAGTGCCTCTGGCAGGTCTATTTTAAAAACTTGAGGTAATAATTGTAAATGCTTTTGAATGGCCAAAGGTTTGATGCCTGGAATAATCGGAATTGTAATTCCCATTTCTCGTGCTTTATTTACAAATTCAAAATAACGTTGATTATCAAAAAACATTTGAGTGACCACATAATCGGCTCCAGCGTCCACTTTCTCTTTTAACCGCAACAAATCCGAATGTAAAGACGGAGATTCAATGTGTTTTTCAGGATAGCCCGCTACACCAATACAAAAATCAGACTTGTTGTCCACCTCTACAACATCGTGTAAATAGGTTCCTTTATTTAATTTGTTTATTTGTTGCACCAAGTCTGTTGCATAAGGATGTCCTCCTTTGGTAGGTTCAAAATATTTTTGATGGGGCATAGCATCGCCACGAAGCGCCATCACATTATTGATCCCTAAATAATGACAATCCACCAGCAGATACTCTGTTTCTTCTTTGGTAAATCCCCCACAAAGGACATGCGGAATGGTATCTACCTCATATTTGTGTTTGATGGCCGCACAAATCCCCAAAGTTCCTGGACGCATTCTCGTAATTTTTCGATCAAACAATCCTTTTTTCTCAATATAAATATACTCCTCTCTAGACGTGGTAACATCAATAAATGGAGGGTTGAATTCTATCAATGGATCAATATTGTCGTATAACTCCTGAATATTTTTTCCTTTTTTTGGTGGAATAATTTCAAAAGAAAACAAGGTCTTTCCGTTGGCATGTTTTAAATGATCTGTAACTTTCATAGTTGGCTGTTTAGTTTGCTAAATTTGGGTTTAACCATTTTCGCGCATCTTCTATACTTATGTTTCTTCGTTTTGAATAGTCTATTAATTGATCTTCGGTAATTTTCCCCAATCCAAAATATTTGGCTTCAGGGTTTCCAAAATAATACCCACTCACACTCGCGGCTGGCCACATGGCCAAGCTTTCGGTGAGCTCCACTCCTATCTGTTGTTCGACTTCCAGAAGTTTCCAGATGGTTTGTTTCTCCAAATGATCTGGACAGGCAGGATAGCCAGGCGCGGGACGGATGCCTTTGTAACTTTCTTTAATTAAATCGGTATTGGATAAACTTTCATCGGCAGCATACCCCCAGTGATTCATCCGGACTTCTTTGTGTAAATACTCCGCAAAAGCCTCTGCCAATCGGTCTGCCAATGCTTTGATCATAATAGAATTATAATCATCATGATCTGCCTCAAAGTCGTCGGCAAGTGCTTTCGTTCCAAATCCTGTACTCACACAAAAACAACCCATATAATCGGTTTGTCCTGAAGATTTTGGCGCAATAAAATCAGACAGTGCGATGTTGGGAACTTCTGCCCGTTTTTTTAGTTGCTGACGCAGGGTTAAAAAGGTGTGTTGTGTAGTTCCATTTTCGTCGTAAATTTCAATATCATCGTCCCTTACAGTATTGGCTGGAAACAATCCAAAAACAGCTTTGGCACCCAATAGTTTCTCTGAAAAAATGCGCTGTAATAATTCTTGGGCATCTTTAAACAATTCGGTGGCTTGTTCTCCTACAACATCATCTGTTAATATGTTGGGGTATTTTCCATGAAGGTCCCAACTTCTAAAAAAGGGACTCCAATCGATAAATGCTTCGAGTTTTGTGAGGTCAAAATCATTGAGGACTTGAATCCCTAATGTTTTGGGTTTCACAATGCTCGTTTGATCCCATTGAATTTTATATTTTTTGGAACGGGCTTCAGTAATAGAAATGTATTCCTTTTGCCTAGTTCTACTCAAAAACTGTTCTCTAAAGGCATCGTAGGATGCTCTCAAATCACTAAGATGTTGTTGATTGTCTTTTTTGAGTAAATCCCCGACCACAGTCACAGCTCTGGAGGCATCGTTGACATGAATGACTGTGTTGCTATAATGCGGAGCAATCTTTACCGCCGCATGGGCTTTGGAAGTTGTAGCGCCTCCAATCATTAGAGGGATAGTGAGATCGGTTTTTTCCATTTCTTTGGATACATAGACCATCTCATCTAAGGATGGCGTGATGAGTCCACTGAGCCCAATTATATCTACTTGCTCTTTGATGGCGGTTTCAATGATTTTTTCTGGTGGAACCATCACACCCAAATCAACAATCTCATAGTTATTACACCCTAAAACAACGCTCACAATATTTTTTCCAATATCATGCACATCGCCTTTAACGGTCGCCATTAATATTTTACCTGCATATTCAACTTTCCCTTCTTTTTCGGCTTCTATAAAGGGTTGTAAATATGCTACGGCACGCTTCATCACACGAGCGGATTTGACCACTTGTGGTAAAAACATTTTACCACTTCCAAATAAATCGCCCACCACATTCATCCCAATCATTAGATGACCTTCAATCACCTCAATTGGTTTTTGGGCTATTTGTCTTGCTTCTTCAACGTCTTCCACAATAAAGGCATCAATTCCTTTGACCAATCCATGAGTGATGCGTTCTTGCAACGATTTATTTCGCCATTCTAAAACAGCGACTTCAACATCATTTTTTTGCCCTTTTAAGGTTTCTGCCAAGTCCAAAAGACGTTCAGTTGCATCGTCTTTTCGATCAAACAAAACATCTTCTACACACTCCAATAAATCTTTAGGAATCTCATCATAAATCTCTAACATGGTTGGATTCACAATCCCTATATTCATACCGTTTTTAATCGCGTGAAATAGAAATGCTGAGTTGATGGCTTCTCGGACAATGTTATTGCCTCGAAATGAAAATGAGACATTACTCACCCCGCCAGAAACATTGGCATAAGGCAAGTTGGTACGAATCCATTTGGTAGCTTGAAAAAAGTCTAAAGCGTTTTTTCGGTGTTCGTCCATCCCGGTAGCAACGGGGAATATATTGGGGTCAAAAATAATGTCTTGAGGAGCAAATTTTACAATCTCCACTAAAATATCATAAGAGCGTTTACAGATGTCTATTCGGCGTTGGTAGGTATCGGCCTGTCCAGTTTCATCAAAAGCCATCACAATCACCGCTGCCCCATAGCGATTGACTAATTTGGCTTGACGGATAAATTCTTGTTCGCCTTCCTTAAGACTTATGGAATTGACCACACATTTTCCTTGCACGACTTGTAAACCTGCTTCAATGATTTCCCATTTAGAACTGTCAATCATAATGGGCACTCTGGAAATATCAGGTTCAGAAGCAATGAGATTCAAAAAGGTAATCATTGCATGAACGCCGTCTAACATGCCTTCGTCCATATTGACGTCGATAATCTGTGCCCCTCCATCTACTTGATCTCTAGCAACAGACAAGGCTTCTTCGTATTTTTCTTCTTTGATTAACCTCAAAAATTTCCTTGATCCTGTCACATTGGTACGTTCACCAACGTTTACAAAATTGGATTCTGGAGTCACCACCAAGGGTTCTAGTCCAGAAAGGGTCAGATATTTTTGACAGTCACTCTCCATTACTGTTGGTGTTTGAGTTGGCGTGGTTTATAATTTTGAGACGCTTCAAAAATCGACTTGATATGCGCTGGATTGGTGCCGCAACAGCCCCCAATGACATTGATTAAATCGTCTTTAAAATAAGCTTCAATAAAGGCGGTCATTTCTTCTGGCGTTTCTTCATATTCGCCAAAAGCATTTGGCAATCCTGCATTGGGATGTGCGGAAGTATGAAAAGTTGTTTCGTTGGAAAGCCGTTGCAAGTACGTTCGGAGTTGATCAGCTCCCAAAGCACAATTAAACCCAACACTCAGAAGCGGAATATGAGAAACTGAAGCCAAAAATGCTTCAACCGTTTGCCCAGAAAGCGTACGGCCCGAAGCGTCTGTAATCGTTCCTGAAACCATGATTGGAATATCAATAGCCCGTTCTTCTTTTACTTCTTCAATTGCAAACAAAGCGGCTTTGGCATTTAAGGTATCAAATATCGTTTCTACCAACAATAAATCGACACCCCCATCGATGAGAGCCTCCACTTGAAGTTTATACGAAACACGTAATTCATCAAACGTAATGGCACGGTATTCAGGACGGTTGACATCAGGCGATAAACTCGCTGTTTTATTTGTTGGGCCAATACTCCCCGCAACAAACCGTGGTTTGTGGGGTTCGGATGTTGTGAATTGATCTGCAATATGTTTGGCTATTTTAGCAGACTCATAATTCAATTCGTAAACTAAATTTTCCATGTCGTAATCTGCCATGGCTATGGAGGTGCCTGAAAAGGTGTTTGTTTCCACAATATCGGCACCAGCATCAAAATATTTACGATGAATTTCGGCAATAGCATCGGGTTGTGTCAAACTCAATAGATCATTGTTTCCTTTTAGAGAGGTTGGGTAGTCTTTAAAACGTTCCCCTCTATAATCTTCTTCAGAAAAATTATAATCTTGAAGCATGGTACCCATGGCACCATCTAAAATCAAGATTCGTTTTTGTAATTCGTTATAAATGTTTGACATCCTAAATTGAGTTTTTCTAAATATTTATGCTAATGCTTTTACAACCGCTTTTGGGGCTTCTTTCCGACTGCCATCAAATCCATCAATTCCACTGACTGTGGTGTATTTTAAAACAAATCGTTTACCAGGGTTGAGTATTTTATAGGCTGCTTGACACATGAGCGTTGCTTCATGAAATCCACAAAGAATGAGTTTTAATTTTCCTGGATAGGTATTGACATCTCCAATTGCAAAAATGCCTGGGATGTTTGTTTGGTAATCGAGTGTATCTACTTTAATGGCGTTTTTTTCGATCTCAAGACCCCATTTACCAATAGGACCTAGTTTGGGAGACAGTCCAAATAATGGAATAAAACAATCGGTTTCAATTTGGGTATCTTCACCATCTTTGGTAACGACTACATGTTGGACATTATCTTCTCCACCTATTTTGGTAACCACCGCAGGAGTGATGAGATTAATTTTTCCTGAAGCCGTCAAGTCTTGTACTTTTTCTAAAGAATCCAAGGCGCCTCTGAATTCATTACGGCGATGAATCAAGGTAACCTCTTTGGCAACGTCTGTTAAAAAAATACTCCAATCTAAAGCAGAATCGCCACCTCCAGAAATGACAACACGCTTATCGCGGTACACTTCTGGGTCTTTAATAAAATAATTAAGGCCTTTATTTTCATAAAAATCAAGATTTTCAAGATCTGGTTTTCGAGGTTCAAAAGAGCCTAAGCCACCTGCTATTGCGATAATTGGCGCGGCGTGTTTTGTGCCTTTATTGGTGGTGACAATAAAACTACCATCTTCGAGTTTTTTAATGGTGTCTGCACGCTCACCTAGTGTAAAACCTGGCTCAAATTGCTTTCCTTGTTCTATTAAATTTTCAGTAAGGTCTCCCGCTAATATTTCAGGAAACCCTGGAATATCATAAATGGGTTTTTTTGGGTATAGTTCTGAACACTGCCCTCCTGCTTGCGGAAGTGCATCTATAATATGACATCTCAGTTTTAGCAGTCCAGCTTCAAAAACGGTAAAAAGTCCCGTAGGTCCTGCGCCTATTATTAAAATATCTGTTTGAATCATTTTGTTTGTTTTTTACTAATTAATCCTTTTGTAAATTCATTAAGCGTTTGAACTTTCTGCTCAAAATCACCTTTAATTGTTTTTCTAAATTCATTTAAATTCTGAACCAAATCATCCACATCTTCAGGGATGACATCTTCAAAAAATTGACGCAAGCGTTTTGCCGTGGTGGGCGATTGACCGTTGGTTGAAATAGCAATTTTAACATGGCCTTTGGTGACTATTCCACCCATATAAAAATCACAATAAGGCGGGTTGTCGGCAACATTGACTAAAATATGGCGGGCTTTGCAATCGTTATAAACAGCAACATTCACGTCCGGAACGTCTGTGGTTGCAATCACCAAGTGCTTGCCTTTTAAATAGGAATCGTTATAGGTGTCGTGTATTAACTCAACATCAAAAGATTTAGCTAAAGCCAATGTGCCTTCTCTAAACATTGGAGATACAATCGTCACTTTTGCATCTGGGCTCGATTTTAATAAGAAATGTAATTTCTCTTCTGCCACATTTCCACCCCCTATAATAAGGACATGAAGCGCCTTTGCTTTTAGAAAAATTGGGTACAAGTTGTTTCTAGTTTCCATTAGTGGTGTATTAAAGAATCGATTTGTACTTCTTTTGAAATGGAATCCAATTGAACTCTGTTGGAAACGACGTCCCCAATCACAATAATGGCTGGAGAACTTAGTTGCTGTTCTGCCGCAACAGACTCGATTGTTTGAATTGTTCCAAAGCCCGATTTTTCATGATCTGTTGTTCCGTTTTGAATGATGGCAACGGGTGTGTGTTCTTTTCCTGCTTGAGAAAACACATTGACTATTTCGTTTAACTTTCCCATTCCCATTAATATGACAATGGTTGCTGTTGATTGGGCAGCTATTAAAATGTCAGAAGAAAGTTGGTGCATTTTGGTCGTGCCTGTGAGAACCCAAAAACTTTCAGAAACGTGGCGCCTTGTTAAAGGGATTCCTTGACCTGAGGGCACTGCCAAAGCAGAGGATATCCCTGGAACTATTTCCGTTTGTAAGTCATTTTGTTGCGCAAATTCAATTTCTTCAGAGCCACGGCCAAACACAAAAGAGTCCCCTCCTTTGAGTCTTACAACATGTCCATGACGCTGTGCTTTTGCAACAATCAAATCGTTGATTTGCTCTTGTTGGTATGAGTAGCAACCCCGACGTTTTCCAACAAAAATCTTCTCAGATAGAGACGAAGCATATTTTAAAAGTTCACTGTTTACGAGTGCGTCATATAAAATAACATTTGCTGTACTGATGGCTTTGATGGCTTTTAAGGTGATCAATTCTGGGTCGCCAGGACCTGCACCCACAACTGTCAATTTTGGATGTCGAGACACCCGTTCGATAGAATTAAGTGTCCAGATCATTTTTTCTAAATTCTTTTACGGTTGTTAAAAATTCATTGGCTGTATTAATGTAGTTTTTAGCAAATGACTCTGAGGGTTCGTTTTTATTAATTTGATATATAAGCTCGGCAAACGTGGCGCCTAAAGAGATCAAATTTGTAGATACAAAGACCTCATCAAATTGATTGATAATTGATGCCTGTGTATTTGTAGAATGGTCTTTTGATAGCAACAATGCTTTGGCAGAATTGACCATCGAGCTGTACGCAAAATAGATGGCGTTGTTGTAGGCTTTTGTTTCAAAATCGGCACGTGCATTGGTTATCTTTTCTTCACTTTCTAAAAAGAGTGTAGAGATTAAATCGATAACGACTCCAGCACATTCGCCAATTCCAATGGCTTTTTGATAGGAGTGCTTTGTCCCCCAATCAATATAATCATCTGTTATCAAATTAGTGCTATCGGATAGTGGTTTCAATAGGTTATAAAAATACTTCTCTCCTTGAATGGTGTAATAATCGTAAAATGTATTATGATCCGAGTTCAGTTGATAATCATCAAGAATCAACCGCAAGGCTTGTGGTCCTCGCTTGCTGGGTACTTTGATGACTTTATCTGCAAATCGACCGCTCCCATTTCCTGAGTTCCCACCCCCTAATAACACTTGAAGTGCTGGAGCGACACGGCTATCTTTGGTTTTTATGGACATCCCTTGAAAGCCAATATTGGCCATATTATGCTGCCCACAGGCATTCATACATCCACTAATTTTTATAACTAAATCTTTGTTGTTTAGATATGCAGGATATTCTGTTTTAATAACGGTTTCAAGTTCACGTGCAATTCCGGTACTGCTAGAGATTCCTAAGTTACAGGTGTCTGTCCCAGGACATGCTGTGATGTCAACGGCTTTATTATACCCTAATTCCGTAAATCCTAATTTCTCTAATTCGGTGTAAACAACAGGGATTAAATCTTCTCTCACAAAAGGGATAACTATGTTTTGACGTAAGGTCAAACGCAATTCACCTGCTGCATAAGTTTCAACTAAATCTGCCAATGCTCTTGCTTTGTCGGTGTAAAAATCACCGAGTAACACTTTTATTCCAATGGCTTTATAACCTGTTTGTTTTTGTGGAATCAAGTTGGTTGATTTCCATAATTCAAAAGTCTTTTGATCTGTTATTTGAACGATAGGCGCTTCTATTTTAACAGGCTTGGATAGCGGAAAGTTTTCATGATTTATGGCAATACTTTGGTGCTCAATGGCCTTTTGTTCTGTTTCAATAAGTGTTCTGAAAGCTTCTAAACCAATCGATTTGAGAAGAAATTTCATGCGGGCTTTGGAACGGCTTTTACGTTCGCCATGGCGGTCAAAAACACGCAATACGCCTTCCATCAACGGTATGATTTGATCCGTTGGCAAAAAGCTATAAAGTTCATCTGCATGACGCGGCTGAGACCCCAATCCACCACCAATCATGACTTTAAAACCCCGAATGTTATTTTGGATTTTAGCAATAAAACCAAGATCGTGAATGTAAGACAAACCGGTATCTTTTTCTGAGGACGAAAAAGAAACTTTGAATTTTCGTCCCATTTCTTGACAAATCGGATTTCTCAAAAAGAATTTAAAAAGTGCATCGGCATACGGCGATACATCAAAGGGTTCATCAATATCAAAACCTGCTGTTTCGGAAGCGGTAACATTTCTGACGGTATTTCCACAGGCTTCTCTTAAAGTAACATTATCACGTTCTAACTCTGCCCAAAGTTCGGGGGTACGGTTCAAATCGACATAATGAATTTGAATGTCTTGACGGGTTGTAATATGCAGTCGACCACGAGAATATTCGTCGGAGACTTCTGAAATACGATGCAATTGATGGCTTGATATTTTCCCATAAGGAATTTTAATTCGAATCATTTGCACGCCTTGCTGGCGTTGTCCATATACCCCTCTAGCGAGACGCAGGCTTCTAAATTTTTCTTCGTCGAGTTTACCTTCTTTAAATTGCTCAATCTTGTCAGCTAATTCAATGATGTCCTTTTCAACAACTGGGTTTTCTATTTCGGTTCTAAAACTTTGCATTCTTTTTTCTTATTGGATGAATCCTGCGCCTGCAGTTGTATTTGTTTGCGGATCAATGATGATGAAAGAGCCGTTAGTTCTATGATTTTTAAAGGCATCATAGAAAATTGGTTTGTTGAGTTTAAAAGACACGAGGGCGATATCGTTTAAATCTAACTGACTAACGCCTTCAATAATACCTGAAAAATCTGTTTTGATGGTATGGTGAATGCGATCAACTTTCGCCAGTACTTTATTGACTCCATGTTGGATTATATATTTATTTCCGACAGTTAAAGAATCCTGATCCATCCATGCTATTTTTGCTGTGAATTGTTTATCAACCACAGGAGGATTGTCGGTCTTTGTAATCATATCGCCACGACTGATATTAATCTCGTCTTCTAAAGTGATGGTAACCGATGATCTTCTTGAGGCTGTTTGTACTTCTTGATCGTAAAAATAAATTGATTTGATTTTGGTTTTGATTTTAGACGGCAGTGCCAATACCCCATCGCTAATACTGAGTTCTCCACCATACACTTTTCCTGCATAGCCTCTAAAATCATGAAATTCCTCTGTTTTTGGTCGGATCACAGATTGTACTGGGAATCTTGGTGTTCCTACATTATAAATATCTTTAAAATCTATGGCTTCTAAATGTTCCAATAATGTCTCACCAGAATACCAAGTCATTGCTTCTGAAGCGTGAACAACATTATCTCCTTTTAAAGCACTAACGGGAATGAAGGTGATCCGCTGATCCTGATAATCGCGTTCTTTTAATAATTGCTGAAAATCTGATTTTATGATATTATATTTTTCTTCAGAAAAATCCACTAAATCCATTTTATTAATCGCTACTACAACTTCTTTGATACGTAATAAATTATTGATAAAAAAATGGCGTTTGGTTTGTTCAATCACACCTTTTCTGGCATCAATAAGAATGATGGCTGCTTGCGATGTTGAAGCGCCTGTTATCATATTTCTTGTATATTCCACATGACCTGGCGTGTCTGCAATAATGTAACTTTTATTGGCGGTTGAGAAATAAATATGAGCTACATCGATGGTGATTCCTTGCTCTCTTTCTGCGACGAGACCGTCCGTTGCAAGCGAAAAATCTAAGTAGTCATACCCTTTTTGCTTGCTTGTTTTTTCGATTGCTTCAATTTTATCACTGGTCAGTGATTTGGTGTCATAAAGCAGTCTTCCTATAAGCGTACTTTTTCCATCATCGACACTTCCTGCTGTTGCTATTTTTAGAACTTCCATATACTATTTATAAACTCTTGATGAGTGTAAATTTTTTGATTAAATGTTTTAAATAAAGGGTTAAAAATAACCTTGTTGTTTACGTTTTTCCATGGCTGCTTCGGAGCGTTTGTCGTCAATTCTGGCGCCACGTTCAGAGATTGTAGAATCTCGGATTTCTTGAACTACAGATGAAATATCAGATGCAGAAGACAACACTGCCGCTGTACAACTCATATCTCCCACAGTTCTGAAACGGATGAGACGTTCTTCAACAACTTCTTCTTCGTCTCTAAAGACAATGGCATCATCGTTTGTCCAAATCATACCGTCTCTAATGAACGTTTTTCGAAGGTGTGCAAAATAGATCGAAGGAATTTCGATTTGTTCGCGTTCGATATAGGACCATACGTCCAGTTCTGTCCAGTTTGAAATTGGAAATACACGTACATTTTGTCCTAATTCAATTTGTCCGTTAAGCATATCAAAAAGTTCTGGACGTTGACTTTTTTCATCCCATTGTCCAAAATCATCACGAACAGAGAACACCCGTTCTTTGGCTCTGGCTTTCTCTTCATCGCGTCGGGCACCTCCAATACACGCATCAAATTTGAATTCTTCTATTGCTTCAAGCAGCGTAGTGGTTTGTAAAACATTCCGACTTGAGTAGCGACCAGATTCTTCTTTCACTTTGCCTTGATCTATGGCGTCCTGGACATTTCTTACAATCAATTCCAACCCTAATTCTTCGGTTAATCGATCTCTGAATTCAATGGTTTCTGGAAAATTATGACCCGTGTCAATATGAAGTAATGGAAAGGGAATTTTAGCAGGATAAAATGCTTTTTGAGCTAATCGCACTAAAGTGATGGAATCTTTTCCTCCAGAAAATAGTAGGACTGGATTTTCAAACTGTGCCACCACTTCCCTAAAAATATAGATAGCTTCATTTTCAAGTGGATTAATATGGGATGTATTTTTCATTTTATTTTTTTTAATTGTGTAAACCACATTCTCTATTGTCTAATTGTTTGGTTGGATCAAAGTAGTTGAGCTCATTTGACAAACCGTGATCTTTTAGATATTGGTCCAATTCTTTATCTGAAAAATGATAAAATGGACTGACTTTTAATATGCCATCGGCACTGCGAGACACAATCCCAATACTATTCCTAAAAGCTGTCTGTCCCTTTCTAAGGTTAGTAAACCAAACATCAGGTTTGTGTGCTGCCATTGCACGCTTGAAAGGCTCTAGTTTGACTTGCTCGGTAAATAGTTGATGTTTTGGGTCTTCTACTTGTGGGATCCCCAATACCACATCGCGGTGTGCCGCCGTTTGTTTTGGGATGTATAACTGAATGTTTAATTCTAATGTCTCTGTTAATTCTTCGGCATGTTTATACGTACTAGAAGTATTATAACCTGTATCACACCAAATTACTTTTATTGAAGGATTAACTTGTGTTACAAGGTGTAAAATCGCCGATTCATAGGGTCTAAAGTTTGTGGTTACAATTGGAGTTTCCGCATTGTTAAGCGCCCATTGGACAATTTCAATAGGTGTTTTGGTCGCGAGTTCTATATTAATTTTTTCTAAATTCATAATCTGCTGTTATCGGCCCAAGTTAATTTTACTCCAAGCACGTTCATGAAAAAAATAAAGTACCATTTTAGTGACTAGCTCTATAAATCCTATGGAGAATGCTAAGGTCAGTGTCCCTGTAATTGCCCAAGAAATTAGGATGGTATCAAGCGTGCCTATGATTCTCCAACTAATAGTTTTTAGGAGGCTTCTTTTTATATTATCTGCAACGGCTTGAGATTGATTTGTTGGCGTTGCTTTGGGTCTGAAAATTTTATTTATAATCACTTTGTACTGTTTTTACTATTTGCAAATCTGTTGTGCTGATTAACCAAATGCTTGATTTAAATCGTTTATAATATCCTTGTGATGTTCCAGTCCGACAGAAACCCTAATGAGTCCGTTGGTAATACTGGCTTCGAGACGATCTTCTTCAGAAAGTTTACTGTGTGTTGTGGACGATGGATGTGTAACAATTGTTCTAGAATCTCCAAGGTTTGCAGAAAGAGAGCAAAGTTTTATTTTATTTAAAAAAGTTTGCCCAGCTTCAATACCCCCTTTGATTTCAAAAGAAACGACGTTGCCTCCCTTTCGCATTTGCTTTTTAGCAATTTTGTACTGTGGATGCGATTTTAAAAAAGGGTATTTAACGACACTAACTTTAGGGTGTTTTTCCAAAAATTTAGCCACTTTTAATGCATTCTTACAATGGCGATCGACACGAACTCCTAAGGTTTCTAAACTTTTAGAAAGTACCCAAGCATTAAAAGGAGACAGTGCGGGTCCTGTGTTTCGTGAAAACAAATAAATTTGATGCAGCAGTTCAGCATTTCCAACTGTAATACCTCCTAATACTCTTCCTTGACCGTCCATTAATTTGGTGGCAGAATGGATGACCAAGTCTGCGCCAAATTTAATAGGGTTTTGCAAATAGGGAGATGCAAAACAGTTATCTATAATGAGTATTAAATTATGTTTTTTAGCAATTTTACCTAAAGCTTCTAAATCCAAAATATCAACTGCTGGATTTGTAGGACTTTCAGCATAAATAACTTTCGTATTGGGTTGAATCAGACTTTCGAGAGTCTCTAATTGATCTACTTTGAAATAAGAGGTTTCAATATTCCATTTTGGAAAAAATTTGGTAAACAGCGAATGTGTAGAGCCAAAAACAGATTGGCAAGAGACAATATGATCTCCTGAGTTTAATAAGGCTGCAAAGGTCGAAAAAACGGCTGCCATTCCAGAAGCAAAGGCAAAGCCTGCTTCGGCTCCTTCCATAGTGACAACTTTATCGATAAATTCTGAAGTATTTGGGTTTGAAAATCGACTGTAAATATTTTGGTCGTTTTCTTCAGCAAAGGATGCGCGCATGTGTTCTGCGTCCTCAAACACAAAACTGGAAGTTAAAAATAAAGGCGTCGAGTGTTCTCCGTAGTTGGTACGATCTAACTGTTGGCGAATGGCATCGGTTTCAAAATGTTTTGGGGTCATAATTTTGAGTTTTTTTATCAATCTAAATCAATAAACTTCTTGTGGTTTAAAAACAGTTTCTAAGATGGCTTCTAGTTGTTCATATTCAATTAAAAAGGCATCATGTCCGTGAATGGATTGAATTTCGGAAATTAAAACTGAGTCTTTATGTGACTTTAGATCTACATAGGTGTCCCAATTTTCTTTGGCTTTAAAAAACAAATCAGAATTGATTGTAACTATATGAATGTTGGATTTTATTTTTGAAGCCACTTCAACAAAATCGCCATTATCTTGTGTGATATCAATTGTTTTTAGCACTTGATTCATCATCTTATAAGCTGCTAACTGGAATCGATCGTTGAGTATGTTTCCATGGTAATTTAACCAGCTTTCAACAGCGAATACATTTTCGTCTTTTTGTAAGATGCGATCAAATTTTGCTTTAAAGGATTCTGGTGTTCGGTAGAGCGACATGGCGTGCATGCGTGCATCGACCAAAGGCTGTGACGAATTATTTAATATTTGCTCTTGAATGTAGCAATTGGCAATGAGCCAATCGGTAGATTTCCAATCGGATGCAATGGGGATTAGGTGTTCTATTAACGCTGGCTTGAGGGCTGCGAGTTCCCATGCCAATCCACCTCCTACAGAACCTCCTATCACTGCAAAAAGTTGAGTGATTTTTAGATGATCTATAGCAATTGTAAAAATTTTAGCAATATCGGCTGCCGTAAAATCTTTGTAATTTTCAATCAAACTGCTTGGAACTTGATCGTATCCATTGCCAGGAATGTTAAATGCCAATACCGTAAACACATTGGTGTCAATTACTTTATTGGGCCCTACAATTGGATTCCACCACCCTCCTTCTCCAGTTACCTTAGAATTGCCTGTGAGTGCATGATTAATCATCACTATAGGTGCTTCATGTAGTGGTTTTCCAAATAGCTGGTAAGACAACATTATTGCAGTCGTCTTACCAGATTTGGTTGTGTAATTAAGCGGTATGTTTTGTAGTGTACTCATTGGGGAGTCCTAAAAAATTATGCAAAAACAGTTTTAACTACTTTAAATGCTTCTGTCAGATCTGATTTTAAATCTTCGACATTTTCAAGACCAACTGACAAACGAATTAAATCTTTTGTAACGCCCGTTGATTCTTGTGCGACATCGTCTAATTGTTGGTGCGTTGTACTTGCAGGGTGTATAATAAGGGATTTTGTATCTCCAATGTTTGCCAATAATGAGAACAACTTGGTGGTATCTGCAATGGTTTTAGCAGCTTCAAAACCTCCTTTAACTCCAAAAGTTACAATGCCACTCTGACCATTCGGCAAATATTTATCTGCTAATGCTTTGTAAGGACTTGACTCCAAACCTGGATAATTGACCCATTCCACATCTTCTTGTTTTTGTAACCACTGAGCGAGTTCTAACGCATTTTGGCTGTGCTTTTGAATTCTGATTTCTAAAGTTTCCAACCCTTGAATAATTTGAAATGCATTGAACGGGCTTAGAGCTGCTCCATAATCTCTTAATCCTTCAATTCTTACTTTCGCAATAAAGGATGCTGCACCAATTACGTCGTTATAAACGAGTCCATGGTATCCTGCAGAAGGCTCTGTAAATTCAGGGAATTTACCACTGGCCCAATCAAAGGTTCCCGCATCAATAATTGCACCTCCCAAAGCCGTTCCGTTTCCGTTGATGTACTTTGTAAGGGATTGAATTACGATATTTGCGCCGTATGCGATTGGATTTAATAAATATGGAGTCGCCACTGTATTATCTACAATTAAAGGGACTTTATAGGCTTTGGCTTCCTTAGAAATTCCTTCGATATCAAGGACATCTAATTTTGGATTTCCTAGAGATTCAATAAAAAAGGCTCTAGTATTTTCTTGAGCGGCAGTTTTAAAATTTTCAGGGTTTGAAGGGTCTACAAAAGTGGTGGTAATCCCATGTCTTGGAAGGGTCACACTTAATAAATTGTATGTACCTCCGTATAAACTACTAGATGCTACAATATGGTCGCCTGCTTTGAGCAAGGTCAAAAGGCTCGTTGCAATGGCTGCAGTTCCTGAGGCAGTAACTACTGCTGCAATTCCACCTTCTAGGGCTGCTAAACGCTGCTCTAAAACATCGTTTGTTGGGTTGTTTATACGTGTATAAATATTTCCGGGCTCAGCTAAAGCAAATAAATTTGCGGCATGGTCCGAGCTGTTAAACACATAGGCTGTAGATTGGTAAATAGGAACGGCTCTTGTACCTCCATTTTCTGACACATTGTGTCCGGCGTGCAACGCTTGGGTTGCGAATTTTTGTGTACTCATTTTTCTAGTTTTTTTGAGTTAATAAATTAATTAAACCAAAAGTCAAATGCACTTTTTGAAAAGTGTACTTATTAGAAAAATGTTATAAAGAAATTCTAATTACAGAACTGTAATTAGGTTAAGTTATCTATCTAATTTTTGATAAATGAATCAAAAATCAAGTAGAATTTAGCACCTACTTTATAAATAAAGGGTTGCTAAGGCTTCAGCGGGTCTAATCCCTCCACCTTTCTTGATAACATCTCAGTAAGCTATTGAACTTTGTTGATGCAAATATTCAATAATAAAAATGTAATAACCAAATAATTTTCGGTTAAAATTAATTATTTTTATTTAAAGATAAAAATTTTCGTCTAATTATAGATTCTACCGATTTATTTTCTATTCTACTTTCAAGCCACGATAAAACATCCAAGTACAAAAAGGCACGCCTTTCATAAGGATCGTTTTCTAATACCTTTAGTTTGGCATGCAGCTCTTTAAATGCGGCTTTAATTTCTTGTGGATAGATGTCTCCTAATTGTTTTAAAAACTTAATCATTTCCTTTTGTACTAAATACAAATCTTCCATTTTGATCAAAAACTTGTAGGTGCTTTTAATCAGCGATTCCAAGTTGTAATCCAAACCTGCTTCATAATGTGCTACCAAATTTAAAATTCGTGAAAAACACAAAAGGTCTTCCCGCATTTGCAGGGACTTATTACTAATAATTTTATCTAAGAAATCTATACATTTTTGATGTTCACCAATACCAAAATATAAACTAGCAATTTTATAATAAAAAACCATCACATGGTGTTCATCAATACGTGTTTTATGTTTTTGAAGCCCCTCTAAGGTTTCAGGGATTAACGGAAGGCCTTCTTTAAAAGTGCCCTCCATAAAATGGGCATTGAATTTATTGGACCCCACATACAAAAATGTAAGACTCTGAACGTTATCATCTTTAGGAAACCCATCTCCTTCTGTAATGCCTATTAGACTTCCAAGCGTCTCTTTAAATTTTTCGTGTTGTTTTATAAAAAACAAAGCTTCTAATAAATTTTGATAGCCATTTAGAAAAAAAACAGGGTTTAGCTTAATCATCCCTGGATGTTCATGGAAAAGATTAACCCATTGCTTAGAATACTTATAACAGCCTAAAAAATCTTGAATTAAAAAACTATACCATAAATGGGACTTATAGAGCCATAATTTTTCTCTAAATCCAAGCTCAGAAATTTTATATACTGGCAAGCGATCGTTGAAATATTTAGTGATTTTTTCATGTTCTGAAGCTTGTTTTACAAAACCTGTTTTTAAAAACACCCCATACAATTGAAGTGATAAATTGGAGAGCTTACTTGCCAATAAATTTTGTTGACTTAACTCTTTGGCTTGAATCGTTAATTCATCAGCTCGACTACTAATGCTTCGAGTGATGTACTGGCCTTCAATTACTTTTTCTAATTCAATAATCTCGTAAGCAATATTTTTTTCTTCATTTGCTACTGCCAAAGATTTGGCTTTGTCCAATATTTTTAAGCTTTGCGTATAAAGACCTTTATGGTATAAAATAGTTGCAAAATCTAACTGCTCTCGAATTTGAATTCTAATATTTTGATGAGAGGGGTTTAAACGTAAACTTATTAAAATCTGCTTATATAAATGGGCTTTAAGATTTGATAATTGCTCTTTTTTAACAAAGCCATGTTTCAAAATTGCAGATTCATCATAAATCTTAAGTTTTTGTAAAACCGTAAAGAGCAATAAAAACTTAGAATCTTCATTAACACCTATTCGACCCACATAAAGTTTAAATTGTCGTTTTTCAGATTTGGACAACGACTTTATCAGCACAAATAAATTATCTTTTTGCTCTTTAGTCATAGTATAAATATTGACATATAATGTTGTATATTAGCTCCTTAATTGACATAAGGCAGAGTTATACATCGTAAAAAAATGTGATAAACGCCTCATTTGAAAGAACCAAAATATAAATTCGTATAACAATACAAAAATATATTCCAAGAAATGTCTAACACACAAATCCAAATCTTTGACACAACACTTCGCGATGGCGAGCAAGTTCCTGGCTGTAAGCTTAATACAGCGCAGAAAATAATTATTGCCAAACAACTCGATTTATTAGGTGTTGATATTATTGAAGCAGGGTTTCCTGTTTCTAGCCCAGGTGACTTTAAATCCGTTGAGGAAATTTCTAAAATCGTTAAAAATGCCACTGTTTGTGGCTTGACACGGTCCGTAGAAAACGATATTAAAGTAGCTGCTGAAGCACTTAAATATGCGAAAAAGCCTAGAATTCACACAGGCATTGGGACTTCAGATTCTCATATTATTCATAAATTCAAATCAAACAAAGATGCCATTATTGAGCGTG
Organism: Flavobacteriaceae bacterium; assembly: GCA_018608765.1. GTDB lineage: Bacteria > Bacteroidota > Bacteroidia > Flavobacteriales > Flavobacteriaceae > Hel1-33-131. Next base: position 9,625 of record JABAYY010000080.1, on the reverse strand, counting down.
CCGTTAGAGCCGTTTCTTATGCAAAATCTTTTGTAGAAGATGTTGAGTTTTATGCCGAAGATGCTGGACGAACTGATAACGAATATTTAGCACGTGTATGTGAAGCTGTAATTAAGGCAGGCGCAACGGTATTGAATATTCCCGATACGACTGGCTACTGTTTACCACAAGAATACGGGGCTAAAATCAAGTATCTAAAAGAAAACGTAAAAGGAATTGACAAGGCTATTATATCGTGTCATTGCCACAATGATTTAGGACTCGCTACTGCCAATTCTATTGAAGGAATTGTTAATGGGGCTCGACAAATAGAATGTACAATAAACGGTATTGGAGAACGTGCTGGAAACACCGCTTTAGAAGAAGTGGTTATGATTTTAAAACAACATCCATATTTGAATTTAGATACAAACATTAACACAACGATGTTATATGGCATCAGTCAATTAGTATCTGAAAGCATGGGAATTTATACCCAACCAAACAAGGCAATTGTTGGCGCCAATGCGTTTGCGCACAGCTCAGGAATCCATCAAGATGGGGTGATCAAAAATCGTGAGACTTATGAGATTATCGACCCTAAAGATGTTGGAGTTACAGAATCCGCCATTGTGCTTACAGCTAGAAGTGGACGTGCAGCTTTAGCTTATAGAGCTAAAAATGTTGGTTTTGAACTTACAAAACTTGAACTTGATATTGTGTATGCAGAATTCTTAAATTTTGCGGATACTAAAAAAGAAGTTTTGGATGCCGATATTCATCAAATTATAGAAACTAGTAAGATTTACAAATAAATCGAATCCTCATAGTTATGAAAAAAACCTTATTTGATAAAGTTTGGGATGCCCATGTCGTTGATTCAGTTCAAGACGGACCTCAAGTTTTATACATAGACAAACACTTAATACACGAAGTAACAAGTCCACAAGCATTTAATGAATTGGTGGATAGAGACATTCCTGTTTTTAGACCCGATCAGATTGTGGCGACGGCCGATCACAACACACCAACGTTGGACCAACACTTGCCTGTCAGAGACGAATTATCGCGGAAACAACTCGCACAACTCTCTGAAAATTGCAATAACAACAATATTACGCTTTATGAATTAGGGCATAAATACAATGGAATTGTGCATGTCATGGCACCTGAGCTAGGCATCACCCAACCGGGGATGACCATGGTTTGTGGCGACAGTCACACGTCCACACATGGGGCTTTTGGAACCATCGCTTTTGGGATTGGAACAAGTCAAGTCGCTCAAGTATTTGCAAGTCAATGCTTGCTTTTAACAAAACCAAAGAGCTTGCGCGTTACGGTCAATGGAACCCTTAAAAATGGGGTGCTTCCAAAAGATGTCATCTTATATATCATCTCAAAATTAGGAACCAATTCTGGTACGGGATATTTTTGTGAATACGCTGGAGATGTCTTTCAAAACATGAGTATGGAAGGTCGAATGACCGTTTGTAATATGAGTATTGAAATGGGAGCTAGAGGCGGAATGATTGCGCCAGACGACACTACGTTTGAGTATGTTAAAGACCGTGAGTTTGCCCCTAAAGACGAAGCTTTTGATGCTAAAGTAGCCTATTGGAAAACTCTTCCAACAGATGAAGGTGCAGTATTTGACAAAGAATATTATTTTGATGCGGAAGACATCGAACCGATGGTGACTTACGGGACAAACCCAGGAATGGGCATTAAAATATCCGAAACAATTCCTGTTGACAACGACCCTTCTTTTAAGAAGTCATTACAGTACATGAATTTTGAAGCTGGAGAATCCCTGATTGATACACCTATCAATTTTGTATTTATTGGAAGTTGTACAAATTCAAGAATTGAAGACTTTAGAGTCGCAGCAGATTATGTAAAAGGAAAACAAAAGGCAGAAAATGTAACGGCATGGTTAGTCCCTGGCAGCAAACAAGTCGAGACTCAAATTATTGAGGAAGGATTGAAAGACATTTTTAACGACGCTGGTTTCGAATTGAGACAACCGGGATGTTCAGCTTGTTTGGCAATGAATGACGATAAGATTCCACAAAACGAATATTGTGTTTCTACTTCAAATAGAAATTTTGAAGGGCGTCAAGGTCCAGGCTCAAGAACCATTTTAGCAAGTCCTTTAGTAGCCGCAGTAACCGCGATTGAAGGAAAAATTATAGACATCACAAAACAATTAAATTAATGGAAAAATTCACCACACACACTACACAAGCAGTTCCATTAAATATTGCGAATGTAGATACCGATCAAATCATTCCCGCACGTTTTTTGAAAGCGACGGACAAAAAGGGATTTGGCGATAATGTATTTAGAGATTGGCGATTTGATAAGTTGGGAAATCCAAATTCGGAATTCACGCTTAACAACTCTATTTATTCTGGAAGTATTTTGATTGCAGGCGATAATTTTGGCTGTGGATCCAGTCGTGAACATGCTGCTTGGGCTCTTGTTGGGTATGGATTTAAAGTCATTGTCTCTAGTTTTTTCGCAGACATATTTAAGGGGAATGCTTTGAACAACGGATTGCTTCCTGTTCAGGTTTCTGAACGTTTTTTAAGCCAACTATTTGACGCTATTGAATCGGATGCAACGACCCAGTTTGAAGTCAATTTAGAAACACAGACTATCAGCATCAAAGGAGCTGACCTCAGTGAAGGTTTTGAGATTGATCCTTACAAAAAAACCTGTATGATTAATGGCTATGATGACATTGATTATTTATTAAGTAAAAAAGAACTTATAGAAGCATTTGAGCTTCAAAAAACATATTGATATGAACTTAAAAATCGCTGTATTATCAGGAGATGGTATTGGACCCGAAGTAACGGAACAAGCTGTAAAAGTACTGAAAGCTATTGCAGTTAACTTTGACCACAACTTTAAATTTACACCTGCACCCGTTGGTGCTATCGCTATTGATCAAGTAGGAGATCCTCTTCCAGAAAGCACACTTGACATTTGTAAATCCAACGACTCCATTTTGTTTGGTGCCATTGGACACCCAAAATATGACAATGATCCGTCAGCAAAAGTACGTCCAGAACAAGGGCTTCTGAAACTTCGTAAAGAATTGGGCTTATATGCAAATGTAAGACCTGTGAAAGCATACGAGACCTTACTAAACAAATCGCCTTTAAAGAAAGACAGAATTCAAGGAACAGATATCAGTATTTACCGAGAATTAACAGGGGGGATTTATTTTGGTGAAAAGAAACTCAGTGCAGATGGAAACACCGCTTCTGATTTATGTGAGTACTCACGCTATGAAATTGAGCGCATTGCGCGATTGGCGTTTGTTGCTGCCAAATCGAGACGCCAAAAAGTGACTTTAATTGACAAAGCTAACGTCTTAGAAACTTCGCGTCTGTGGCGAAAAGTAGTAGGCGAAATTGCAAAGGATTACCCAGAAATTGAGCTTGATTTCTTGTTTGTGGATAATGCGGCTATGCAAATGATTTTAAATCCGACACAGTTTGATGTGATTCTGACCGAAAACTTGTTTGGTGATGTGATTAGCGACGAAGCGAGCGTTATTGGAGGTTCTATAGGCTTATTGGCTTCTGCGTCTGTTGGTGACAAGCATTCTATGTTTGAGCCCATCCACGGGTCGTATCCGCAAGCGGAAGGCAAAGGGATTGCCAATCCAATTGCATCGATTTTATCCGCAGCTATGATGCTTGATCATTTTGAACTTTTCAAAGAAGCTGAATTGATACGAATAGCTGTTGAGAAATCATTAAAACTCAATATTACAACACCCGATCTAAACACAAAATTTGATAACATCACGACTTCTAAAGTGGGTGACTTTATAGAAGACTATATTAACAATCCCAACGATTCAAATCTGAATTTTACAAATATGCATTTGGGACAGTCCACGATTATATAAAGGTATGGCTTTAGCCTCTTAAGATCGATTGACTCATTATATATTGAAAATTCGTATATTTGAAAGAACAATTACAGCGTATTATGGGAGCAGTAGAATTAAGAAATAAATTAATTGAGAAGTTCAGTCAATTCATAGAAGATGATTCAAAACTTTTGGCTTTGGACGGTATTTTTGATTCTCTAAACACAAAAGACAGCCCATCATTAGTTTCAGAGACTCATTATAAAATAGTTGAAGAACGTCGTCGGAAATGGAAAACAGGAGAAACTAAAGCACGCAGTTGGGAAATCGTTAAACTCGAACTGATGCAAAAGCATGGGTTCTAAGCTCAAACTAACCATCGATCCAGAAGCAGAAATTGAAATAGCGGAGGCTAATAATTCATTATGAATCTGAAAGAACAGGTTTAGGGGAAGAGTTTTACAATTATCTTGATGGATACTTTAAAGTACTTTTAGAAGGCACTGTTTTTTTTGAAGTTAAAAGAAAGCCCGTATTTCGTGAATTTCCTTTAAGACGATTCCCATACGTTATCATTTATGAACATACAAAAACAGAAATTTATATATTTTCTGTTTTTAATACCTCGCAAGACCCATCTAAGAAACTCAAATAGTACTTTAATACCTAGATCTCTTTATCTTTCTACAGAGAATTAATACTATTAATCATTAAAATGAATAACCCCTGCAAGGTCATCTTTACAGGGGCTTTGTATGCGAGATCTTGAGGGCTTAAGATCTTTGTAATATATTTGTTTTAAAACGCAAGTAATTGTTTTTCAGTTGTTTACTTCTTATTTTTGACTCTAATTTTTTGGTGGGTTTAAAAATATGTTTTAAGTTTGAGTGATAAAGACCCCAAGTCTAAATCTTCTTAAGTGATTTAACCGAAGTTTTAGATATTTTTTTGCTAGAATTATAGATTACTTGGAAAACTGGAGTGGCACAATACACGCCAATTTGGGATGTATTGTTGAACAAAACACTGATTATAATGGAAATATGCACACCTAAAGGATATATACACACTAGTTGTGTGTAATTATGACCAATCAAAACTTAAATGCTAAAACTGAACAAAAATCTTAATAATGGAAAAACGCAACTGATTGGAAAATTTAAACTACCTTTTTCATTAAATGGAGCTTTGGAAAATCAACCAAAATGGGTTGATGAAAAAGAAACAGCGAAGGTTGAAAATTTAATTGGACATTTATTCACTAAATATCTTCGTGAAGTTGGAAAAAGAAAGGTTTTATATTTCTCACCTAATTCCAAAGACGACCATAAAAATCCTGATTTATTAATTCATTTAGATGGTAAAGTTTATGGAATACAAGTTACTCAATTCGTATTGAGAGAATATTTATCTCGATTTAACCAAGCTAAAAGAATTTGCGAAAAAATATCGGGATATATAACTGAAACCTACAAACCACCTATTAAAATTAATATTCAGATAAGCACACCTTGGGACAGTGACGAAGTACCGAGAGCACCAGCGAAAAAATATAAAAAACTGGCAAAAGAAATTGCTAATAAAATATCTGAAAATATAGAAATTCTTAAATCAAAGAATGAGTATCTGAATTTCCACTTGAATAAATCCGAGTTTGGAGATATTGCGGATGATTTTAATTTGTATCCTGTACCAAAAGGAAATAAGTCAAATTTTTTTGGAGACAATAATATTTATATTGACTATGGATTTGATGATGTCCTTATTTTCAAAGAGGATATTGAGGATACAGCAGACAAAGTTTTTAAAGATAAAAATAATGGAAATTCGGAAATTCTAATTGTTTGGGGAGACGAAAGACAATTTATGAATACTGAAAAACACATCATACAGGCATTAACAGAAAGGTTTTCAGAAACGACTTTTGAATCAATATACTTTATATCATTTGTAAATTTTTTAGATATTCAAGATAGAGTTATTAGTGTGAATAAAATAACTACACACAACAATGCCTATAATTAATACGGGTTTTGGTGCTTAATCGAAAGTTCACTACTTTTAATTCCCTCACAATGCATAGGACACACATTGTACATCATGGTGATTACCAAAAACAATAAACACATTAGATTATGAACACTTTATCCCGATTTCGTTTTATAAATTCACTTATTGAATGCTATCCCAGAGTTAAGATAAGTAAACATAGCTTAATCTTTTTTTTATGTATCGTATCCGCTGGAGTTTCAACATCTTGTGCTCATAAAAAAATTAAAAAAGAGGTTCATAAACGATCTAATATTTTACTCATAGTGGCTGATGATCTCGGTTTTGGTGATATTGGCACTTATGGTGGAGATATAAAGACTCCCAATATTGATGGTCTAGCCACTAATGGTGTCAAGTTTAGTGGTTTTCATACTGCACCAATGTGCGCACCTACTAGAGCCATGTTACTCTCTGGAAATGACAACCATATTGCAGGAATGGGAGGCCAAGGGTTAGTGACTAATGAATTTGGTTATGAAGGAAGGCTAACAAATCGCATCATTGCAATTCCAGAATTACTTAAAGAAGCTGATTACCATACCTATATGGCGGGGAAATGGCACCTTGGCAAAGAACTTAGATCCAATCCCCACCAAAAAGGGTTTGAAAAATCATTTGTCTTAATTAGTGGTGCAGGAAATCATTATACAAACCAAAGTGCTTTAAGGGGTGGAACATCTAATTACACTGAAAACGGAGAGTCTGTATTATGGGAAGACGGAAATTATTCTACAGATTTTTATACAGATAAATTAATTGAATATATCGATGACAATAAAAATGATGGCAAGCCTTTTTTTGCTTTTGCTGCCTACACATCGCCACATTGGCCATTGCAAGTAGATAAAAAACATTGGGAGAAATATAAAGGACTCTATGATGGAGGATATGAAAAACTAAGAGAAAAAAGATTTAATAGCTTGAAAAAGGCGGGGATAATACCTCAAGGAGCCATGCTACCACCTGTCCATGAAAGAGTTACACCTTGGGATTCATTGTCAAAAGTTGAACAGAAAAAAGAAGCTAGAAAAATGGAGCTCTATGCAGGTATGGTTGATAACCTGGACTATAATATTGGAAGGCTAACAACATATCTAAAACAAATTGGTGAATATGAAAATACACTCTTCGTTTTTATGTCAGATAATGGAGCCGGACATAGAGACTTTATTAATAATGATAATTTTACACACCTAAAGGATTATTATAATGATGATTACGATAAGATGGGAAATGCAGATTCTTATATTTCATATGGGCCACAATGGGCAGAGGCAGGTTCCTCTCCGTTCAGATATTTTAAAGATTATGCAACCCAAGGGGGTATAAATACAACAATGATCATTAGCGGACCTAATGTTAATATAAAGAATGAAATTCATCATGGTTTTACAAGCTTATTAGATTTAGCCCCTACTTTCTATGAGGTAGCAGATGTAACGTATCCTAACACCTATAAAGAAATAGAAATTTATCCGCTTAAAGGCAACTCCCTTATCCCTTTTGTATCTGGGAATAACGATTCAATCCATGGAAAAGATTATGTATTTGCACTTGAACATTACGGCAACGCAATGCTACGGAAAGGAGACTGGAAAATCACTAATTATATAAGACCGTTTAAAGTAGAAAATTTCGGTCTCTATGACATTTCAAAAGAACTTTCAGAGCAAAATGACCTAAAAGAAAAAGAGCCAGAAAAATTTGAAGAGTTAATGAAAGAATGGGAAAAGTTTTCGACAGAGATTAAAATTCAGACTCCACCTCCAAAAGCAGATTAATTTGATCCCGTCGAATCTTCCACTTTCTGACTTCTAAGGACAAAAAATTCCAAAAAAAAAGTCCCGCTATTGCGGGACTTTTTTACAGTTTAATGGTTTTGCCATTTTCATTTTTAAAATGAAATTCCAGATATGTGTAAGCATCTCTTGGCATTACTTTAACCCATTTTTTATGTTCAAAATACCATTTTGTACGTATGGATGGGAAGCCTTTTGTAATAAAGGCTGCTATAAAAGGGTGTGTGTTTAAAGTCACTTTTTTATAGCCTTTTTTCATAATTTGATCCAGCTGATGATTAATTTTATCAATCAAAACAATTGGTGCTTCTACTTCAGCGCCATTAGAACCATTAGGATTTGCTTCCTTGGTTTTAATGTTCATTTCTGGTCGAACACGTTGTCTTGTGATTTGAATTAACCCAAACTTGCTTGGAGGTAATATTTTGTGTTTGGCTCTATCGTCTTTCATCTCATTTCTAAGATGATCAAAGAGTTTTTTGCGATTCTCTGCTTTGTTCATATCAATAAAATCCACCACAATAATACCACCCATATCACGCAATCTAAATTGGCGTGCGAGTTCGGTTGCAGCAAGGATATTGACTTCTAAAGCAGTCGCTTCTTGATTTCTTTCTTTACTTGAACGGTTTCCGCTATTGACATCTACCACGTGAAGGGCTTCTGTGTGCTCTATAATTAAATAGGCACCACGCGCCATTGAAACGGTTTTTCCAAATGAAGTTTTGATTTGTCTTTCGATCCCAAATTTTTCAAAAATGGGTGTTTTTGGATTGTGATACTTCACAATCGCCTCTTTGTGAGGTGCAATTTCATGAACATAATCTTTAATTTGATTAAAAAGCAAATCGTCATCAACCGTAATACCTGTAAAAGTATCATTGAAAATGTCTCTAAGGATAGAGGACGCTTTATTCATTTCACCGAGTACTTTACTTGGTGTATGAGCGCGTGGGATTGCTTTACAAATAGATTCCCATTTCGTATATAAGTCTTGAAGGTCTTTATCAAGTTCTGCAACTTTTTTATCTGTTGCAACGGTCCTGATAATGACTCCAAATCCTTTGGGAGTGATGCTTCTTACCAAACGCTTTAGACGTTCTTTTTCTTTTCTGCTTTCAATTTTTTGAGAAATTGAGATGCGATCTGAAAAAGGAACAAGTACCAAATAGCGGCCTGCAAGTGAAATTTCGGAACTGATTCTAGGTCCCTTTGTGGAAATTGGTTCTTTTGCAATTTGAACCAGAATAGATTGGTTTGACTTTATAATTTCGTCAATACTACCATCTTTTTTAATGTCTTCTTCAAAAGTAAAGTTTTTTAAAGAGTAATCTTTTAGTTTACCTGTGCTTACACGTTTCATGAATTTCATAAGTGTTGGAAGCTTAGGCCCTAAATCATGGTAATGCAAAAATGCATCTTTATGATACCCTACATTAACAAATGCAGCGTTGAGACCCGGAACAGACTTTCTTACTTTGGCTAAAAACACATCGCCAACAGAAAATTTGCTGTTATCTTCGTCATTTTGAAATTCAATTAGTTTTCCATCTTTTAATAAGGCAAAATCAACATTGTCTGAATTTGATCGAATTATTAATTCTTTATTCATGGGTGTTAATTTTAATCTATACACGAATGTACAGATGGATTATAAAATATTTTTCTTGATTCATTCCCACAGATTACTGCAGGAGTATAATCTTGAGTATTTAAAACATCAGTATGTTTAAACACTAAGATTTGACAGGATTTAATCCAGTAAATTCATGTATTCAGCAAGGTGTAACTGAATTTTAGCACGAATTTGATATCAAAGAACGTTCTGATAATAACCTGAAAAAGTAGCTGTGCTACTTTTTCAAATTATTTCTTCTTGTGACGGTTAGCGCGACGTCTTTTTTTA
>JABAYY010000041.1 GCA_018608765.1 Flavobacteriaceae bacterium | reverse complement strand
CAATGAATATTACAAGAGAAAATATTGACACGTTAAATGCCGTGGTTAAGATTGAAATTACCAAAGCAGATTATTCTGAAAATGTAGAGAAAATTTTAACAAATTACCGTAAAACGGCTAATATTCCTGGCTTTAGAAAGGGACAAGTCCCAATGGGTCTTGTTAAAAAGCAATATGGAAAATCCGTGTTGGCCGACGAAGTCAATAAGACACTTCAAGAAGCTTTAGGGAAATATCTTACAGATGAAAAACTAGATGTATTAGGAAATCCACTGCCAGTTGCTCAAGACGATTTGGATTGGGAAGGTGAAGATTTTTCCTTTGAATTTGAAATCGGATTAAGTCCAGAATTTGAGATCAAACTAAAAGCTAAAAAAGCACTTACTAAATATACGATTACTGCTGATAAAAAAATGATTGACGATCAATTGATCAACATTCAAAAACAATATGGAAAACTTGTTTCCAAAACAGTGGTTGGCGATGAAGATGAAGTAACCGGTGTATTTTTTAATGATGAAGAAGGGATTGAGGCAACAGCTACTCTGACTTTAGATAAATTAAAAGGGAAATCAAATCTAAAAGCGTTTTCAGGAGCGAATGTTGATGATGTTTTGACTTTAAAGACCAAAGGATTGTTTAATGATTCACATGATTTGATGACCTATTTAAAAGTAGATCACGATACAGCTCATGGACTTGATGTGCAAGTAACCTTTACAATTAGCGAAGTTAACACAAGAGAATTAGCAGATTTAGATCAAGATTTATTTGACAAATTATTTGGACCTGGAGTTGTGACTTCAGTTACAGAATTGAGAGCTAAAATCACGGAAGATGCTGAAAAACAGTTTGTACAACAATCAGATCAAAAATTCTTGAACGATGTCACAGAACATCTTGTAGAAAATACAAAATTTGACTTACCAGTTCAATTTCTTCAAAAATGGATCCAAACAGCTGGTGAAACAGAACTAAACGAAGCACAAGCAAAAGAGGAATTTGAAAAGTCAGAAAAAAGCATGCGTTATCAATTAATCGAAAGTAAGCTTATTGTTGACAACAATCTTCAGGTTAATTTTGAGGACTTAAAAGCCTACACGTCAGAGATGATTAAAGCACAAATGGCACAGTACGGCCAAATGAACCCAACAGAAAAAGAAATTGAAGATATCGTTGCACGTGTGCTATCAAACCAAGAAGAAGTGAAACGTATTTCTGAACAGTTAACGAGTCAAAAATTATTAGATTTCTATAAAGAAAACGCGAACTTTAAAGACAAAAAATTAGCCTATGACGCCTTCGTTAAAGAAGTTTATGGGAAGTAGTTTTTATAAATAATTCAGTGAAAAACACTTCTTAGGAAGTGTTTTTTTATATCTTTAAAACAAGTATAAAACTATAAATAGCTTTATATTTACACTCTAAAAACCTAAATAAAGCATTATGAATTACGGAAATGAATTCAAAAAATTCGCCATCAAAGACCAAGGGATTAGCAGCACTTATTACGATAAAATAGTAAGCAGTATGACCCCAATGGGTTTGACCCCAAATATTATTGAAGAGCGTCAAATGAATGTCGCTGTTTTTGATGTATTTTCAAGATTGATGATGGATCGTATTATCTTTATGGGAACAGCAATCAACGATCAAGTTGCAAATATTATTCAAGCACAACTGTTATTTTTAGAAAGTACAGATGCCACTAAAGACATTCAAATATACATCAACTCACCTGGAGGAAGTGTGTATGCAGGACTTGGGATTTATGACACAATGCAATTGATTAAACCCGATGTAGCAACAATTTGTACAGGTATGGCAGCCTCTATGGGAGCTGTATTATTGTGTGCAGGCGCCAAAGGAAAACGAAGTGGATTGACACACTCAAGAGTGATGATTCACCAACCCTTAGGAGGTGCGCAAGGTCAAGCAAGTGATATTGAAATTACAGCACGTGAAATTTTAATTTTAAAAGAGGAACTTTACAAGATTATCAGTAAGCACTCCGGTCAAGATTATGATAAAGTATATGCTGACAGTGACCGTGATTATTGGATGAAATCCGATAAAGCTCTAGAATACGGAATGATTGACGAAATATTAACACGAAGTTAAATAACATCCCAAACTGGTTATGGCAAAAGAAGAATTAGACTGTTCGTTTTGTGGTAAGAAAAAAGCTGACACAAACTTACTCATAGCAGGAATTGATGCGCACATTTGTGATCGCTGTATCGAACAAGCCAATGGAATCGTCCTTGAAGAAGCTAAGCAAGATAAAGGCAGTGCACTTACTTCGGATGTCATGCTCAAAAAACCTCAAGAAATCAAAGCCTTTTTGGACGACTATATTATTGGTCAAGAACAAACCAAAAAAGTGATGTCTGTTGCCGTTTACAACCACTACAAGCGTTTGTTGCAACCCCCTAATGAGGACGATATTGAAATCCAAAAAAGTAACATTATAATGGTAGGGCAAACGGGGACTGGAAAAACCCTGATGGCCAAAACCATTGCAAAAATGCTCAACGTTCCATTAGCCATTGTGGATGCAACCGTATTAACTGAAGCCGGCTATGTAGGTGAAGATGTTGAAAGTATGCTCACACGCTTACTGCAAGCAGCAGATTACGATCAAGAAAAAGCAGAACGTGGCATTGTATTTATTGATGAAATTGATAAAATTGCACGGAAAAGCGACAACCCTTCCATTACTCGCGATGTTTCTGGGGAAGGTGTGCAGCAAGCACTCCTAAAATTATTAGAAGGAACCGTTGTAAACGTGCCACCCAAAGGCGGACGAAAACATCCAGATCAAAAATTCATTGAAGTCAATACAGAAAACATTTTATTCATCGCTGGAGGTGCATTTGATGGCGTAAATCGTCATATTTCCAAGCGACTCAATATGTCAGCCATAGGCTACAAAGCTTCTCACGAAGAAGAGCAAATTGACACTGAAAATTTATTACAATACATCATTCCAAAAGACTTAAAAGATTTTGGACTCATCCCAGAAATTATTGGAAGGTTACCCGTACTTACCTATATGAATCCGTTGGATGAAGAAACGTTAAGAGCGATTTTAACAGAGCCTAAAAACTCCCTTGTAAAGCAATACAAAAAGCTTTTTGAAATGGATGAAATTGCCTTGTCTTTTGAGGACGATGCTTTAGATTTTATTGTGAAAAAAGCGATTGAATATAAACTTGGTGCAAGAGGATTACGATCGTTATGTGAAGAAATTTTAACCGATGCCATGTTTGTGCTTCCAAGCAGTGATGAAACAGCTTTGGTTGTCGATGAAGCCTATGTTAAAAAACACTTGACACGCACTCAAATAAAACGTTTGAAAGCAGTTTCTTAATTCATTTCTAGGAGTTCTTCCAAAAATTGCCGCGAATTTGACAGGCGTGGCACTTTGTGTTGACCTCCCAATTTATTGTTTTTTTTCATCCATTTATGGAACAACCCTTCTTGAGCCACATCAACCTTAGGCATATTCAAGGTGATATTGTTATAGCGTTTGGCTTCATAATCAGAATTTAAAGCTTTTAGAGAATTGTCTAATAGTTCTATAAAATAGTGTAAATCTTTGGGAGGGGTTTTAAACTCAATGATCCATTGATGAGCACCTTTAGATTTCCCTTTCATAAATATGGGCGCTACCGTATAATCGATAATTTCTGTTTTGGTTTTTTTAGTGACGATTTTTATCGCCTTATCCGTATTTTCAATAATTAATTCTTCGCCAAAAACATTAATAAAATGTTTCGTTCTTCCTGTAACTTTGATGCGATAAGGAGATGTTGAGGTAAACTTCACAGTATCCCCAATTTTATAACGCCACAAGCCTGCATTGGTTGTCACAATAATCGCGTAATTTTTACCCTTTTCAACTTCGGATAACGGAATGACTTTTTCAGTAGCTGTTCCATAGGTATTCATAGGAATAAATTCATAAAAAATTCCGTAATCCAACATCAATAAAAGTTCGTCAGAATGGTTGCGGTCTTGAATGGCAAAAAATCCTTCAGAAGCATTGTATATTTCATAATACTTCACTGATTTTGAAGGGATAATGGCTTTAAATTGATCAACGTAAGGCAAGAAGCTAACCCCTCCATGAAAGTACACTTCCAAGTTTGGCCATACATCCAAAATCGTTTTACTTCCAGAAGTCTCTAAAACATTATTGAGTAGTACCAACATCCAAGAAGGAACCCCGGCAAGGCTGGTCACATTTTCATTAATTGTTTCATTAACGATGGCTTGCATTTTATATTCCCAATCACTCATCAACGAAACTTTGTTGCTAGGTGTGCTGCTAAACTCAGCCCAAAAAGGCATATTATGAATTAGAATTGCGGACAAATCCCCGAATATGGTTCCGTTTTCTTCATAGAGTTTTTTACTGCCTCCCAAACGTAAATTTTTCCCATTAAAAAGTGTAGAGTCCTCATTATTATTCAAATACATACACAGTAAATCCTTACTCGCTGCATAATGACAATCTTCAAGTGAGTCTGTACTAACAGGGATGAATTTACTTTTTGCACTGGTTGTTCCACTCGACTTTGCAAACCACTTGATTGGTTTTGGCCAAAATATATTGTGTTCCCCTTTACGAGAACGTTCTATCAGGTTTTGATAATCCTCATACGTCGAAACAGGAACACGCTGAGAAAATTCGCGGTAATTACGAATGGATTTAAAATCATAAGTAGTTCCAATCTCGGTATCTTTTGAAATTATCAAAAGATTCATAAGAAGTTCATTTTGAACCTCATGAGGATATTTTAGAAACAAATCAATTTGATGAAATCGCTTCTTTAAAACCCATGATGCCACAGAATTTACTAATGGAATTGCCATATAAATGCATATATTTACAATGCTAAATGTAATAAAAATCTGCTAATGCTGTATCAAGGTGTTTTGACTAAAATGGAAACGGAGCTTTCTAAGCCTATTCAATATTTTCTAGTGCTTGAAAATGACATCCTAAACATGAATCAGTTACTAAATAAGACACTCACACTTTCTTTTGTTAAATACCAGTGTTTAAATTGTAGTAGTGAAGCTCCTATTTTTAGACAAGGCTTTTGTAAATCGTGTTTTTTTGAACTCCCTCAAGCCGCCGATTGGATCATGCGACCAGAGTTAAGCAAAGCACATCTCAATCAAGAGGAACGCGATTTAGACTATGAAAAACGGGTACAGTTACAACCTCATATCGTCTATTTGGCAAACTCTAGTAATGTCAAAGTAGGCGTCACGCGTAAAACTCAAGTGCCCACACGTTGGATCGATCAAGGCGCACAAGAAGCCCTTGAAATCGTAGAGGTCCCGAACCGTTATTTGGCAGGAGTCACTGAAGTTGCGCTTAAAAAATATGTTAGCGATAAAACCAATTGGCGTGAAATGCTCAAAGGAACGGCAACAGATGAGAGCTTAGAAGACTGGCGACAGCGTTTAGAAACTTACATTCCTGAAGAAATAAAACCCTATTTTTTAGCCAATCAAAAATCATTAAAACTAGAATTCCCTGTTCACAAATACCCAGAGAAACCAAAAAGTTTAAACCTTACCAAAACCCCTGTGTATTCGGGAGTTTTAAAAGGCGTTAAAGGTCAGTACCTTATTTTTGAGGACAATACGGTCTTTAATGTACGAAGTAATGAAGGCTTGGTTATAGGTCTAAATATATCTTAGTCGATCTGTATTTCTTCATTCACTTCTAGCTTAAATCGTTTTCTAAACCAATACACGCCGAGATATAAAAACGGTGTATCCAAGGCGGCGATGATTACTTTAAAAGCAACGCCAGCAATGAGCAATCCCAAGAACAAATCCCATTCAATTTCTCCAAATAAACAGAGCAGTAGCAAAACAGTAGCCGTGTCTATAAACTGAGATAAAAATGTAGAGCAGTTGTTTCGTAACCAAAGGTATTTACCTTTGGTGAGTTGTTTCCAGTAATGGTAAATCTGGATGTCTATAAATTGCGCAAATAAATAAGCAAGCATACTGGCCAATACGGCAATTGAGGTGCTGCCAAATACTTCCGAAAACATCCCATCTGATACGGGAGACCAGTCTGTTGCAGGCACTATATTTGCGACAAAAATAATCCCCATAGAAAAAATAGAGGCTAAAACACCACCAACTACCACTTCATTCGCTTTTTGTTTGCCGTAAATTTCACTGATCAAATCGGTAATTAGAAAGGTGATAGGATAGGGGAGGATTCCCACCGATATTTCAAATAGTTTAGCTCCAAAGACGGGCGTTTCTATTGGGTAGAAATAAAAGAATTTTTTAAAAATTAAATTAGACACTACCAAAGAGGTGATAAATAATACACCAAGAAGTAAATAAATGCGTCGTGCGAGAACCTTATCTTTAATCGTCATATAAATTGTCAATAAATACTTTGGTAAAGATATAATATTAATCTTTCTTTTACTTAATTTGCTAGATCATATGACGCACGAAAAAACGGTTTTAATTGGGATTGGAAGCAACACGGGGAACAGGTTAAATCACCTTCAATCGGCTATAGATGCGATCCATACTCAAATTGGAAGTATCAATCAGATTTCTAGGGTGTATCAAACGCCAGCTTTAGGATTCGAAGGTGCAGATTTTATAAATGGATGCTTAAAAGTATCCACGCAACTTGAAGCTTCACAAGTGTTGGACAAACTATTGGCTATTGAGCAACATTTAGGAAGAATTCGTCACGGTGACGGCCAGTACCACTCCCGCACTATTGATTTAGACCTGTTGTTTTATGACAGTTTGATTTCCAAATCAGAGCGTTTAGAATTGCCACATCCAAGGCTTCATGAACGTCGTTTTGTACTGCAACCCTTAGCGGATATTGCCCCCAATTTTGAACACCCTGTCTTAAAAGACACGATTAGTAAACTGCTAGAAAACTGCAATGATGATAGCCAGTTGACAACTTTAGAGGACCAGTTGACAAATCCGATGCAGTCCTTTAATTTTTCAAACTATAATTTTATTGCTATTGAAGGGAATATTGGTGCAGGAAAAACCAGTTTGACCCATATGATGTCTCATGATTTTAATGCCAAAAAAATCTTGGAGCGTTTTGCAGACAATCCTTTTTTGCCAAAATTCTATGAAGATGCGACTCGCTATGCTTTTACTTTAGAAATGTCGTTTTTGGCCGATCGTTACCAACAAATATCAGATGATTTATCGCAATTAGATTTATTTAAAGATTTTATTGTCAGTGATTACGATGTATTTAAGTCGCTTATTTTTTCTAAGATTACGCTAAGTGAAGATGAGTTTATGTTGTACCGTAAGTTATTTTATCAAGTTTATAAAGATATTGCACGTCCCGATTTATACATTTATCTCTATCAAAACACCGAACGTTTACAGGAGAATATTCGCCTCAGAGGGCGCGATTATGAACAAACCATTGAGTCGAGTTATTTAGATAAAATTAATTCTGGCTATTTGGAGTTTATACAAAAGCATCCTGAGTTTAAAGTAAAAATTATTGATATTTCGAACCGAGATTTTATTAAAAACAGAGTCGATTATCTCTGGATTTTAGAGCAAATTTGCGCTTAGTTTAATTTGCTAAACAGATCCCATAAAACCACCCCACAACTCACCGAAATATTCAGCGAATGTTTGGTGCCATACTGCGGAATCTCAATCACACCATCGCTCAAATTCACCACCTCTTGAGACACCCCTTTCACTTCGTTTCCAAAAACCAAAGCATAAGTTTGGTTGGGTTTAGGCGTGAATTTATCAAGCATCGTAGTATTTTCTGCTTGCTCAATGGACAGAACTTGAACGCTATCGGCTTGTAATTTCTGAACAAGCTCGATGGTGCTTTCAGCATACGCCCAAGCGACAGATTCCGTACTTCCTAAAGCTGTTTTTTGAATGTCCTTATGTGGCGGAGTGGCGGTAATGCCACAGAGGTAAATTTTTTCAATCCGAAAGGCATCACTAGTTCTAAACACACTTCCAATGTTATTTAAACTTCGAATATTGTCTAAAACCACAATTAAAGGGGTCTTTTCAACCGCCTTAAATCCTTCTACTGATAAGCGCTCTAACTCGCTGTTTTCTAACTTTCGCATTCGTGTTTTAAATCTTAAGACCTTAGGCTTTATAAAAAGACTAAAATTAATTACTTTAGCATTCGTACTGCTACACAAAAGTAAGGTATAAAAATCAAAAATCCATTGGCAAAAAAAGCTAAAAGAGTCACGCCTCTAATGAAACAATACAATGCCATCAAGGTCAAGTACCCTGATGCGTTGCTGTTATTCCGAGTGGGCGATTTTTATGAAACCTTTGGAAGTGACGCGGTCAAGGCGGCTAATATATTAGATATTATTCTGACCAAGCGTGGTGCAGGCAGCGAAAGTGAAACCGAATTGGCAGGATTTCCACACCATTCGCTCAATACCTATTTGCCAAAACTGGTCAAAGCTGGGGAGCGGGTTGCAATTTGTGACCAATTAGAAGATCCAAAACTCACCAAATCCATCGTGAAACGTGGGGTTACTGAACTTGTTACGCCAGGAGTCGCACTAAATGATGAGGTATTAAGCTCTAAATCCAACAACTTTTTAGCAGCCGTCTATTTTGGAAAAACCATCGGTGTGGCCTTTTTAGATGTGTCCACAGGCGAATTTCTCACTGCACAGGGCTCCGCCGAATATATAGGTAAACTCCTTCAAAATTTTAATCCGAGTGAAGTTCTTATAGAAAAGCAAAAACGAGCGCTTTTCAATACAACCTTTGGGGCTGATTTCCACACCTTTTATTTAGAAGATTGGGTATTTCAGGACGATTATGCGAACGAAACCCTTTGTAAACATTTTCAAACCAAAACCCTTAAAGGCTTTGGAATTCAAGTGTTGGCGCAAGGGATTGTGGCTTCAGGTGCGGTCATGCATTATTTGGCAGAAACCCAACACCACAAGCTGCAACACATTACCGCGATTGAACGTATTTTAGAAGGCGATTATGTGTGGATGGATAAGTTTACCATTCGAAATTTAGAGCTTTACCATTCGACCAATACCAATGCGGTGACTTTAATTGATGTGATCGACCATACGATTTCTCCTATGGGTGGACGGCTTTTGAAACGTTGGTTGGCATTGCCTTTAAAATCGGAAGAAAAAATAAAAGCACGCCACGAAGTGGTGCAGTATTTTTTGGACCATGAAGAGGCCCTTCAGAGGATTCAAAATTACATCAAACAAGTCGGCGATTTGGAACGCCTCATTTCAAAAGTGGCGACTGCAAAAGTCAATCCACGTGAAGTGGTGCAGTTAAAAAATTCTTTAGAAGCGATTGTACCCATCAAAGCTTTGGCGTCTAACTGTGATAATGCCGATTTAAAACGCTTCGGCGAGCAGATTCAAGGCTGTGAGTTGCTGCGAGAAAAAATTAAAGAAACACTTAATGAAGATGCGCCTGTAAATATCCTGAAAGGGAACAGCATCGCCTCGGCTGCATCAGAAGAATTGGAAAGTTTACGTGCCATTGCGTTTTCTGGAAAAGACTATTTAAATAAAATGCTGGAACGCGAAAGCGCAGCCACAGGAATTACATCTTTAAAAATAGCCTCAAACAATGTATTTGGCTACTATATTGAAGTTCGAAATTCCCATAAAGACAAGGTGCCAGAAAGCTGGATTCGAAAGCAAACCTTGGTTAATGCCGAACGTTATATTACGGAAGAGCTCAAAGAATATGAAAGTAAAATATTAGGCGCTGAGGATCGCATTTTAGTTATCGAACAAACGCTGTTCTCTGAGTTGGTTCTTTGGATGCATTCGTATATTTTAGAGGTGCAGCAAAATGCACAATTGATTGCCCAATTGGATTGTTTGGGATCTTTTGCGCATTTGGCACAACACAACAACTATGTGTATCCAGAACTTGATGCGTCTTTTGATTTAGAGATCAAACAAGGACGCCACCCAGTGATTGAAAAGCAGTTGCCGTTAGGTGAATCCTATGTCGCGAATGATGTGTTTTTAGATAGAAACACCCAACAAATTATTATGATTACAGGCCCCAATATGTCTGGGAAGTCAGCCATTTTACGGCAAACGGCTTTGATTGTCCTCTTGGCTCAAATTGGAAGTTTTGTACCTGCTAAAAGCGCACGTATTGGATTGATTGACAAGCTTTTTACGAGGGTAGGGGCGAGTGATAATATTTCGATGGGCGAATCGACCTTTATGGTAGAGATGAATGAAACCGCTTCGATCTTAAACAATGTTTCAGAACGCAGTTTGGTGTTGTTGGACGAAATTGGACGTGGGACTAGTACGTATGATGGAATTTCAATTGCATGGGCGATTAGCGAATACTTGCACGAACACCCGTCACACGCCAAAACCTTATTTGCAACCCATTACCACGAGTTGAATGAAATGACTGAAACTTTTGATCGCATTAAAAATTACAATGTATCTGTCAAAGAACTGAAAGACAATGTCTTGTTTTTAAGAACGTTGGTAAAGGGAGGGAGTCACCACAGTTTTGGAATTCATGTGGCAAAGATGGCAGGAATGCCGCCACAAGTTTTACACCGCGCACAACAAATTCTGAAACAGTTGGAAAAATCACATTCGAGTGATGAGCTGACTGCCAAAGTCAAAGATTTAGATGGTGAGATGCAACTGAGTTTTTTCAATTTAGACGATCCCATGTTAGAGGCATTAAAAACAGATATTGAGGCGATTGATATTGACACCTTAACACCCGTTGAGGCGTTAATGAAATTGAATGAAATCAAACGGATGTTGACCAAAAAGAAAAGAGCATAAAAAGTTTAAAAAAACTTTGCTATTCTAAGAATTGTGTTAAATTTGCACCTCTCTATATAATAGTAGAGAAGCGTTCATTAAAAAATTGCGAAAGTAGCTCAGGGGTAGAGCATCACCTTGCCAAGGTGGGGGTCGCGAGTTCAAATCTCGTCTTTCGCTCTGATACTTTTTTAAAATATACCAAGATGCTGAAGTGGTGGAATTGGTAGACACGTTGGACT